>JAFNXG010000070.1 GCA_017383505.1 Clostridium sp. | reverse complement strand
TAACAATATCAAAGAAGTTATCATGATATTTAATTATATGATTAAACAATTCTTCATGACTAGGTTCTTTATATCTATGAGATATTCTATTTCTAATTAGCCTAGATTTCTCTAAAAATAAAAAAATATCTTCATCGATAATATTATTTTCTTTTAATATATTAAAACTATCATAAAGAGATATTCCTATTTTATATTTTTTTATTTCTTTTAATGTAATAGAACAAAAATCTTCTAATATAGTATGGAAGCTAACAAATAATTGTCTTAAACTTGATTTTGATAGCTTTTGTATTATTTTATCATCTTGTTTATTTTCTAAAAAGTATAAGCATTCATCTATATCACTAAGACATTCTTGTAAATCTTCAATAATTTTTGTCAATCTTTCTTGATTCATGTTAGCACATCCAATCTTCTAAAATATATATAATTTTCATTTTCGATATAAGTTCGATCTACAGAGTTATAAAAATTATTTAAAGTAAAATTATCATCAAAAGTATGAATTAAAACACCAGTATTTAATATATTAATTTTAATGAATAAATCTAGGTTATTACTGTTTAAATCAATAATATCAATTTCTCTATTTAATAAGCTTTGAATAGTAAACTCTAGGGTGATTAAATCATCAAATTCTAACTTTACATCACTAATAACAGCAATATCTACATCAGAGTATTCATAGAATTCATCTGTATTTATACTTCCAAATGTAATAAAGCTTTTAATATTATATTTATTTAGTAGAGTTTTGATTTTATTAGAATTAAGAATATCAAGTATTTGTTCTTTATTAAGAATATTAGACAAATATATCATCACCTTTTTAAATAGAATTTATATATTAATTATATCCATATTATAAAAAACTATCAACATTATGAAGTTAATACAAACAATATTGACAAAAATAGGTTGAAATGATATTCTAATATATGTAGTTTTGAAAACTACATATATTAGAATGTTAAATAAACTTATTTAGAATTCAAATTAAGTTATTCAGATTATTAAATGAATGGAGAGGAATTTATGATTAGAATAGTATCAGATTCATCATCACTATACTCAGTAAAAGAAGGACAAGCTAATGGTGTTATAATTGCGCCACTTTCAGTAAATATAAACGGAAAGTCATATAAAGAACATGAAGATATAGAAACAAAGGAATTTATAGATATAATAAATGAAGGTCATATACCAACTTCATCTCAACCATCTATTGGAGAAGTTATGAATATATATGATAGATACCCAGAAGATGAAATAATAAATATTTCAATGGCAGATGGATTATCAGGAACATATAACTCTGCTTGTATGGCAAGAGATGAACAGGCAAATGCAGAACGTATAACGGTAATAAATTCAAAAACATTATGTGGACCTCAAAAATATTTAGTAGATTTAGCTGTAGCTTTAGCAAAAGAAGGAAAAAGTAAATCTGAAATAGTAGTGGAAGTAGAAAAGGCAATGGAAAACACAAAATCTTTCCTAATTCCAAAAGATTTTGATTATTTAGTAAGAGGGGGAAGATTATCGCCTCTTGTTGGAAAGATTGGTGGAATTATAAAATTAGTTCCAGTAATGAGTCTTGCAGAGGATGGAAGATCATTAACTAAATTTACGACTAAACGTACTTTAAAGAAAGCAATTCAAAAAATATGTGAAGTAATGAGCGAAGATAATGTAAATTCAGATTGGAAAATTTATATAACGCATGCATATGATGAAGCGTTAGCTGAAAGTGTAAAAAATATTATAATGGAAAATGTAGAGGGTGCAGATATTGAACAAAGTATTCTTGGGCCAGTATTTACAACACAAGGTGGACCAGGATGTATTGCTATCCAATATATAAAAAAGCATGAAATATTAAAATAATAGTAGTTAGGAGGTAATTATGGATATTTTGGAATTTAACTTGCCAAGATTTAATGAATTACCTAAAGTACCCTTGTATAAAGATCAGGTAATTACGTATTTGGATAATTTAAGTAAAGTGTTAAATATTAAGAATACAGAAAAAGTATTAACACCAACCATGATTAATAGCTATGTTAAACAAAAGATAGTTTCTCCACCTAAGGATAAAAAGTATAATGAAAAGCATTTAGCATATTTAATTGTAGTGTGTGTTTTAAAACAAGTTTTTAGTATACAAGAAATATCTACACTTATAAATATGCAAATAGAGCACTGCCCGATAGAAGTGGCATATGATTATTTTTGTACAGAGTTTGAAAAAGCTATAAATGCAGTATTTGTAACAAGAGATTTTTCTTATCCAGATTCAGTATCAGTAGCAACTAGAGAAAGTGAAATAGTAAGATCTGTTCTTATATCTGTTGCACATAAATTATATATTCAAAAAGAAATAAAGGATTTATAATAGGGAAAGCATCAATATGAATAATTATTCTATTGATGTTTTCTTATTATTTGTATAAATTTTATAATATTTAAATTATAAAATTAAAATTAAAAACCGAATAAAAAATTATAAAAAAAGGTTAAAAATATGTTAAAAATACAAAAAAAACATAAAAAAATATAAAAAAATGTATAAAAATTAAAAAAATAGTGTTATAATAAAATTGAAGAAAAAATACATAAAAGGAACAAAAATGGAGGGGAAAAAATGAAGAAATTACTTTCATTGCTTACAGTTTTAGTATTAACTATGTCAATGTTAGTTGGATGTGGTTCAGGTTCAAAATCTGGTGAAGAGTTAGTTGTATACTTCGTACCATCAAGAAATCCAGAAGAAATTAAAGAGGCTACAGCACCTTTATCAGAAATGTTAAAAACTGAATTAGCTAACTTAGGTTATGAGTACGAAAATGTTAAAATCGAAGTTGGTACAAGCTTTGAAGCTGTTGGTGAAGCATTATCAGCAGGAACAGCTCAAGTTGGTTTCATACCAGGAGGAACTTATGTATTATATGATGATGGTGTAGATGTTGCATTAACAGCAACTAGATTCGGATTAAACCATGATTCAGATAATGCAGCAGATTGGAACACAGCTCCAACAGAAAACACAGATAAACAAGTTACTTACTATAGAGCGTTAGTAATAGCTGGTCCAAGTGCAAAGGGGCAAGAATTAGCAGCTAAAATTAACAACGGTGAAGAGTTAACTTTAGATGATATTCAAAGCGCTAAATGGGGAGTTTCAGCAAATACAACTTCTCCAGCAGGATACATATATCCAAGCCTTTGGTTACAAGAAAACTACGGTATATCTATAACAGATCTTAAAAACAAAGTAGCTTTAGATAATTATGCTACATCATTATCACAATTAGCAAGTGGGCAAATTGACGTAATGGTAACATATGCTGATGCTCGTTTAGATTATGCTGAACAATGGAACACTGATTTCGGAAGAACAGAATCTATCTGGGATGAAACAAATGTTATCGGTGTAACTGAAGGTATCTATAATGATACAATATCAGTAACTAAGGATCCTTCAATGACTCCAGAGTTAAAAGAAGCTATACAACAAGCGTTCATTAACATTGGTAACACTGAAGAAGGACAAAAAGTAATATCTATCTATAGCCATAAAGGTTATCAAGTAGCTGATGATGCTAACTATGATGGTGAAAGAAAAGCTCAAGAATTAATTAAATCAATGCAATAAGATTTAATAATTTAAAACTTACTTAATTAACATAGTTTTGTTAATTAAGTTCTATACAGAATGGGTTCATGGAAACATGGACTCATTTTGTACATAAGGACAAAAAAGAAAAAAATTCATAAATATCATAAAAATAGAAGTGAGGGAAACTCGTGATTAAGTTTGATAAAGTAAATAAGGTTTATCCAAATGGATTACATGCATTAAAAAATATATCACTTGAAATAAATCAAGGTGAATTTGTAGCAATAATAGGATTATCAGGAGCTGGTAAGTCTACATTATTAAGAACAATTAATAGAATGCATGATATTAGTGAAGGTTTATTAACAGTAAATGGAGAAGAAGTAAATGCTTTAAAAGGAAAAGAACTTAGAAGATTTAGACGTAAAGTTGGTATGGTATTCCAATCATTTAACTTAGTAACTAGAACAACAGTTGTAAATAATGTATTAACTTCAAGAGTTCCAGATATGCCATTATGGAAATCTATTATAGGATTATACTCTAAAGAAGATAAAGTTATAGCTTTAGAAGCTTTAGATAAAGTAGGTATATTAGATAAAGCATATGTTAGAGCTGATCAACTTTCAGGAGGACAACAACAAAGAGTTGCCTTAGCTAGAACTTTAGCTCAAAAGCCTGAAATAATTCTTGCAGATGAGCCTGTTGCAGCATTAGATCCAATAACTGCAACACAAGTTATGGATGACTTTAAAAAGATTAATAAAGAACTTAATATGTCAGTATTAATAAATATTCACCATGTAGATTTAGCGTTAAAGTATGCTGATAGAGTTATAGGAATAAAAGCAGGAGAGATAGTATATGATGGGCCATCTAAAAATGTAGATAGCGCTGTCTTAAAGCAAATATATGGACGTGAATTAGCAGAAGATGAAGTAATGGGGGCTTAATATTATGTTAGAAAAAATGAAAAGTATATTTAAGCCAAAGAAGATAGTTTTAAATGATGGTAGAGAAGTTCAACCACCAACACCAATTGCTCCACTTGTTATTATAGGATTAGTTATAGCAATAATAGTTTCAGGTAATGTAACTGGATTTAATTTTGAAACTATAATGAAAAGAGGAAGTCAATTTTTTGTAATTTTAAAAGACATGTTCCCTCCAGATTTTAGTTATGTAAAGGATGTTGTTCCGCCATTAGTTGAAACTATAAAAATTTCAATTTTAGGTTCTATGATTGGTAGCTTTATAGCAATTCCTTTTGCTATGTTATGTTCAGTTAATATTAATAAGTCTAAGATAGTATTAAACTTAGTTAGAATTGTAATGAGTATAACAAGAACTCTTCCAACATTAATAATTGCATTAATATCAACTTATATTTTTGGATTAGGAACTTTTGCAGGAACTGTAGCAATATCTATATTTACTTTTGGTATAGTTACTAAAATGTTATATGAAAAAATTGAAACAGTTGATATGGGACCTTTTGAAGCTATGGAAGCTGTTGGAGCTACAAAGGTAAAAGCTTTTATAGGTGCAATAATGCCTCAAATAATGCCATCATACTTATCAGTTTGTCTTTATAGTTTAGAGATAAATGTTAGAGCAGCTGCAATCTTAGGATATGTAGGTGCAGGTGGTATAGGACTTATTTTAAATGAAAAAATAGGTTGGAGAGAATATGACAAAGTCGGAATGATTCTTGTTATGTTATTTATAACAGTTGTAATTATAGAAAATATAAGTAAATACATAAGAGAAAGGTTAGGGTAAAATGGAATTAGCAATTAAAAATCAACTAGAAAAAGAACCAAATAAGTGGATAAAAAAAGCCTTAACTACATTATTTATTGTACTTATTATAGTATGGGCAGCAAATGGTATGAACTATAGTGGGATTAAAGAAAATGGAGTAGAAATAGCTAAGAATATAGCATCTGGAATATTACATCCGGATACTCAAATGTTATTTGATTTTAAAGAAGGGGTTCCTGCTTTATTATTAGAAACAATCTGTATTGCGTTAATAGGTACATTAATAGGTACAATATTAGCGATTCCATTAGCATTTATATCATCTAGTAACATAATGCCTAAATGGGTAAGTACTATAGGGTTATTTATTATAGCAGCCCTTAGAACATTCCCAGCTTTTGTTTATGGATTAATGTTTATTCGTGTAACTGGACCAGGTGCTTTTGCAGGAGTTCTTACGGTTTCTGTAATATCTATAGGTATGATAGCTAAGCTATTTATTGAAGCTATAGAAGATTTAGACACTAAGATATTAGAATCTTTAGATGCTGCAGGATGTAATACTTTTGAAAAAATAAGATATGG
>JAFNXG010000069.1 GCA_017383505.1 Clostridium sp. | reverse complement strand
CTTTACCGTATACTTTACATAAATTCTTTATTTCTATAAATGCCATAACTACCTCTCCCTCTCATTTCATATTATATCTATAGTATAAAATCCAAATATTACATTAATATAAATTTAATTATTACAATTTATTAATATTAGACATAATAAAAAGGAGCTGTATCAAAATAAATTTTGATACTAGACGACAAAAAAGGAGCCGTATTCAGATTGAATTTATTAATTCAATCTGATACAGCCCCTTTTATTACTTTCTTTTTAAATGCACTTCAGTATCAGTAACTTCTAAAAATATTTCTAAATACATCATTTCCGAAAAACAGCATTTAAATATATCTTCTTCTACACCTTCTCTCTTATAATAATCATGGGTATATCTATTTCTTAATCTTACAATCTTAGTTAAAAATTGAAGTAAATCATCATCAAAGAAACCATTTATTCTAGCTTTTCTTAGTAGTTCAATGCCTGAACATCCATCAATATAATTATCAGTCATAACTAAATAAGTTTCTGACATATCAATAACATATTCAGATAAATCTTGAAAATATCCTATTATACTTCTTCTTAAATATATCGAATTAGTATTGCTATATTCTTTAATTGCTCCTTGTAATAAAAGAAGTGTTTCTATAGCCACATCAAACTTTTTTTCTAATCGCTCTTTCTTATATTTATAATATGGAGTCATTTATATCACTCCTTTCTTTAATATCTCTTTTAATTAAATCTTCAAGCCACTGATTGTTTCTTCTATATTTATTTATATATAATCTAAAATCAATTTCTTTTTCATTATTAAGCACTAACTTATCATTACTTTTTATATATTCTAAAGCTAATGGATGTTCAAAATCATTAATGTATAAAAAGGTTAAATGTATGTTATTATAATTAAAATATTTCTCTAAAACCGGAATTAATTCATCTTCTAAATCAAACTCAATAGAAACATCTGTTTTTTTATTTAGTAAAACTAATATATCTATATCACTTCTATTAGCTCTCCAATATTCAGTATTATAGCTTCCTATAATAGCCATTGAGATAATATTTTTATTATACATTTTTAAATCTTTTAATAACATAATTCACCACCTTAACTTATTTATTACTATTATAAACTACTCTTAATATTTTATAAATATTTTATTACTCAATATTTCTTATAATTTATACTCCACATATACTACATTAAATATATTTAATATTTCCATATATCTCTTTATATAAATCAACTACTGATTTACCTTCTACTCTCAAATCTTCAACCAACTTATTAGCCACAATTTTCCCATCCTTCAATAGTAAAACTCTATCAAGCATTTTTTCAATATCAGATACTAAGTGACTTGAAATAATAATAGTACTGTTATTATTAAAATTATCTAATATCATGCTAATAATTTCTTCTCTTGCAATTAAATCAATTGATGCTAAAGGCTCATCCATAATATACAATTGTCCTTCAATTGATAATGCTAATGCTAAATGATATTTTTCATTTTCTCCCTTAGATAAAGTTTTTACCTTTCTTTTAAGGTCAATCTTAAAATATTTTAATATTTCTAAACACTTTTCTTTATTAAAAGTCTTAAAATATTCACTATGTAAATCTCATAAAAATAAACCAATTAAAGTTAATTTAACTTTAATTGGTTTATTTCCTTATAATTATTTATAACTTTTATATCATTACTAAATCGGCTGTAGTAAATCGTATAACCTTCGAAAGATCCTCCATGGACATTTCCACTTGATATCCAATTTTTCCAGCACTAAAAATAATACTTTCATACTCTTCTGCAGAAATATCTATTATAGTTTTAAAGAATTTCTTCATTCCTATTGGTGAGCATCCACCATGAATATAACCTGTTAATGGTAATAATTCTTTTGACTTTATCATATCTATAGACTTTTCTCCAACAGCTTTTGCTGCCTTCTTTAAATCTAATTCTTTTTCAACTGGTATTACAAATACATAATTATTCTTACTTTTTCCTACAGTAACTAAAGTTTTAAAGACATATTTAGGATTTTGTCCTAATGCTTCTGCAACTTCAATTCCACTAATAGCTCCTGTTCCTACATAACTATATGTTTTATGTTTAATTTTCTTTTGATCTAGAATTCTCATTACATTTGTTTTTTCATACATTTTCAATCATCCTTTTATTATTTAGTATATTTATTATAACATATACTATATTTTTATCTTTTAAAAGAAAATCATCTTTAATGCAAAAATTATTAACGTTATTCCACCAAAAAAATCTGCATATTTTGATATAAATTCAATTTTCCTTATGTATCTACACATGTAAAAAGTAAATGTACATAGTATTAAAGTTATAAATCCAACCACAGAACAATCCCCCACCATAATTAGAATACTACTTATAGAATTAAATCCTGTAAACCCTACAACAAAAGCATCTATACTAACTGAAACCCCTAATATTAATGCCATTCCCTTTTTTAATAATAATGTATTATCCTCTTCCTTTGCTTCAAAACCTTCTTTTATCATTAATATTCCCAAAATAGCTATAGCAATTCCTCCAACTACATTTGGAATAGTAGTTATATATTTTTCAAATAAATGTCCACCTATACCACCTAATAGAAAAAATAAAAATTGAAATATTGCGAAGGATATTATAAAAGCTATTTTATTATATCTTTTCACTTTTGGATTTAATCCAATACTAATAGTAACTCCAACAGCATCCATAGCTAATGCAACCCCTACTATAATTATATCTTTTAAACTCATTTCTTTCCCCTATATCATTATTATCTTTATAATTTTATTATTTAATTTATTAACCTATGATTAATATTGTAAATTTTATTTTTATGTCTTTTTTTTAACTCTATTTTATTGTATAGTATATATTGTATTAAATAAAAGCAACAAATAGTGTATCACATTGATTTCTATTTTATAGTTATTAATATATATTGTATAAATTAAAATTAGACTTAAAGGAGAGTATTTTAATGGCAAATTGTATCATAGCACAATCTGGAGGTCCTACTACAGTTATAAATTCAAGCGTTGTAGGATTAGTAGAAGCAAATAAGGATTTAGGGACCTTTGATAAAGTTTATGCAGGTTTAAATGGAATTGAAGGAATTTTAAACGGAAATATAATTGAACTTTCATCATTTTCTCAAGATGATATAAATAGATTTAGATATACACCATCATCAGGATTAGGTTCTTGTAGATACAAAATGAAAAAACTTGAAGAATCAACTGAAGAATACGATAAACTTCTTGAAATATTAAAAGCTAATGACATTAAAGCTTTCTTTTATGTTGGTGGTAATGATTCTATGGATACTACTGCTAAGTTAAGTGCTTATGCAAAAAAGACTGGAATAGATGTTAAGTTTATAGGTATTCCAAAAACTATAGATAATGATTTAATGTATACTGATCACACTCCTGGTTTCGGTAGTGCTGCTAAATTTATTGCAACTAGCGTACTTGAAACTTATTTAGATTCATCAGTATATATAAATAATGGTATCTTCATTTTAGAAACTATGGGTCGTGATACTGGTTGGTTAGCAGCTTCTGCAGCATTAGCTAAACTAAATGGAAAACAAGTTGCGGACTTTATATACTTACCTGAAACAGCTTTTGATGTAGAAAAGTTCTTATGTGAAGTAAAAAGCAAATTTGAAGAGCAAAATCAAGTATATATAGTTGTTTCTGAAGGAATAAGAACTGCTGAGGGAAAATTTGTAGCTGAAGCTAATGCACAAGCTCATGATAAATTTGGTCATGCTCAACTTGGAGGTGTAGGTTCATTTTTAAAGAACTTAATAATCTCTTCTGGTATAACTAAAAGAGTTAAATCTTTAGAACTTGGAGTACTTCAAAGATGTGCGATGCACTGTGCTTCTAGTATAGATTTAAAAGAAGCTTATGAAGTTGGATATGAAGCATTAAGACAAGCTACTCTTGGAAAATGTGGTTATATGATTGGTATAAAAAGAGAAAATAACGCACCTTATAACTCATCTTATTTCTTAATAGAAGCAGATAAGGTTGCAAATAATGTTAAGTACTTCCCAACTGAATGGATAAATGAAGACGGAAATAATGTAAATGAAAAAGCTATTGAATACTTAGAGCCATTAGTTTCAGAAATTCCAAGTGTAATTTCTGCTACAGCTAT
>JAFNXG010000068.1 GCA_017383505.1 Clostridium sp. | reverse complement strand
TACTTTTCTCTTATTTTATTTTCTATTTCTAATGCCACTTCAGGATTATCTCTTAAGTATACCTTAGCATTTTCTCTACCTTGTCCTAATCTTATATCTCCATAAGAGAACCAAGCTCCACTTTTTTGAACTATATTTTCTTTAACTCCAACATCAACAATGTTTCCTGTTCTAGAAATACCTTCATTATACATAATATCAAATTCTGCTTGTTTAAATGGAGGAGCTACTTTATTTTTCATTACTTTTACTCTTGTTCTGTTACCAACAATTTCATCACCTTGTTTTATTGAATCTATTCTTCTTACATCTAATCTTATACTTGAATAGAATTTAAGTGCTCTACCACCTGTAGTAGTTTCTGGATTTCCGAACATTACTCCAACCTTTTCTCTTAATTGGTTTATAAATACAACTACACATTTTGATTTATTGATTGTTCCTGTTAATTTTCTTAATGCTTGTGACATTAATCTTGCTTGTAATCCAACATGAGAGTCTCCCATTTCACCCTCTATTTCAGCTCTTGGAACTAAAGCTGCTACTGAGTCTACTACTAATACATCTATAGCACCAGATCTAACTAATGCTTCAGCAATTTCAAGACCTTGTTCTCCTGTATCTGGTTGAGATACTATAAGATTTTCTGTATCTACTCCAACATTTCTTGCATAACTTGGATCTAAAGCATGCTCAGCATCTACGAATGCTACTGCTCCACCAAGTTTTTGAGCTTCTGCAGCTATATGTAATGCAACAGTTGTCTTACCTGAACTTTCTGGTCCATAAATTTCTATTATTCTCCCTCTAGGTACACCACCTATTCCTAAAGCTATATCTAAATCAAGGCATCCAGTAGAAATAGAATCTACATTTAAAGTGCTATGCTCTCCTAATTTCATTATAGAACCTTTACCAAATTGCTTTTCAATTTGGCTCATTGCATTCTCAATTGCTTTTAATTTATTTTCATCTATATTTGCCATTAAATAATCACCCTTTCATGAACATTTGTTCTTCTATAAATAAATTATAATTTATATTTATTATATAGTCAACATCTATTATTATTTTTATATATTAAAAGTTCCTACTATAAAAATAGAAGGAACATTTTTTATTATTTATATCCAATTAAATAAATTTTAAACATACTATTTAATAGAAATAACATGTTTGTTTTTCACGAAATAGTCAATTCCTGAAATTATAGTTATTAAAACCGCTACAAACATTATAACCTCTGGAACATAAGCAAAGAATGTGTTTAAGAAACCATTATTACTTACAAACTCTACAGCACTTAAAGATTCTCCAATATTTACTTTTATTAATAATAGTAATATTGCTATAATCTGTGTTACTGTTTTGATTTTGCCCCACCAACTAGCTGCAATAACTACTCCCCCTGAAGCAGCTAAAGTTCTTAAACCAGATACTGCAAATTCCCTTGCAAGAATTATAACTACAGCCCAAGCAGGAGTTAATTTTAATCCTACTAATGCTACTAATGCAGCTGTTACTAATAATTTATCTGCTAGCGGATCCATAAACTTTCCAAAATTAGTTACTTGATTTCTACTTCTTGCTATATACCCATCTAGCTGGTCTGTTATAGACGCTATAATAAATACTAATGTAGCTACTATTGACCCATAAGGAATTCCTTTTACAGATATAAAGATTAAGAATACAGGAACTAAAAAGATCCTAAGCATTGTTAATTTATTTGCTAAATTCATTTAAAACCTCTCCCATTAAATCATATTCCATGACATCATATATCTTAACTTTTACTATATCACCTATGTTTAATGCCTTTTCCTTTTTAATATATATTAGTCCATCAATTTCCGGAGCCATTTGATAACTTCTTCCTAAGTAATATTCTCCATTATGGCTATCTATAATAGTATCATAAATATTTCCTATTTTCAATTTATTTTCTTCTTTAACAACTTTTCTTTGTATAGCCATTAATTTCTTTTGACGTTCTACTTTAACCTCTTCTGAAATTTGCCCTTCCATTTTAGCAGCTGGAGTATTTTCTTCTTGAGAGTATGCAAATACACCAACATTCTCAAGTTTATACTCTTGTAAGAAATCAACTAACTCATTAAAGTCATCATCGCTTTCCCCTGGGAATCCAACTATTAGAGAAGTTCTTAATGTTATGCCTGGCACTTTACTTCTTAAAGTGTTTATTTTTTCAATAATAGTTTCTTTATTTGTTCTTCTTCCCATTTGCTTTAAAACTTTGCTACTTATATGCTGTATTGGTAGATCTAGATATTTAACAACTTTATCATTTGAAGCTATTTCTTCAATTAATTCGTCTGTAATTTCTTCAGGATAGCAGTATAATAATCTTATCCATTCTACACCATCTATCTTAGAAATTTTAGAAACTAAATCATGAAGCATTCTCTTACCATATATATCAACACCATAATCAGTTAAGTCTTGTGCTATTAAAATTATTTCTTTAACTCCATTTTCAGTTAGTAGTTTTACTTCATCTAAGATATTTTTTTCTAGTCTACTTCTAAACTTTCCTCTTATTTTAGGGATTATACAGTAAGTACAGAAGTTATTACATCCTTCCGCAATTCTTACATATGCAGTATGTGTTTTAGTAGTTAATAATCTAATTCCTTCATTAACTCCTTCATCACTGTAAGAAGCAGATGAAATTCTTTTTTGATCTTTTATAAAATCTAATATTAATTTATGTAATTTCATATAATCATTAACACCCATTAATATATCTATTTCAGGAATAAGCTCTAACAATTCATCTCCATATCTTTGAGTTAAGCATCCAGTAGCTATTAACATTTTACAGTTGTATTTATCTTTGTATTCTGCCATCTCTAAAATTGTATCAATAGATTCTTGTTTTGCACTTTCAATAAATCCACATGTATTAACGATAATTATATCAGCTTCCTTTGGATTATTAGTTATTTCATAATGTTTATTTATAGATCCTAATATTAGTTCAGAGTCAACTCTATTTTTGTCACAGCCTAAACTAACCATTCCAACTTTATACTTTTTCAAAATAATTTCCTCCTAAGTTCAAATAATCATACTTATTGTAATTTAACTACTTAATATTTACAAGTATTTTATACTAATGACTATCATATATACTATCTTTTTCAATCAAAACATTCCTTGGCTTACTTCCATCTCTTGCAGATATTACACCATTTTCCTCTAATTCATCCATTATTCTAGATGCTCTATTAAATCCAACTCTTAATTTTCTTTGTATAAACGATGTTGATGCTTGCTGATATTCAACTACTAACTTTATAGCTTCATCTAGTAATTCATCATTTTCATTACTTGTCCCAACGTCTGTAGCAACTTCATTATTTATATGATTTAATATATCTTCAGAGTAATCTATCTCTTCTTCTACATTTTTTATAAAATCAACTACATTTTCTACTTCCTCTTCTGAAATAAATGCCCCTTGAACTCTAAGTGGTTTATTTTCACCTATAGGATAATAAAGCATATCCCCTCTTCCTAATAATTTTTCAGCTCCAATTTGATCTAATATAGTTCTAGAATCAGTTCCAGATGATACAGCAAAAGATACTCTTGATGGTATATTAGCCTTTATAACACCTGTTATAACATCAACAGAAGGTCTCTGTGTCGCTATAATTAAATGCATACCTGCTGCTCTAGCCATCTGTGCTAATCTACATATATAATCTTCTACATCATTTGGACATGCCATCATTAGGTCTGCAAGCTCATCTACAATCACTACTATATATGGTAATTTTTCTTGTATTCCACCTTTAGCATATAAATTATTATATGATTCTATATTTTTTACTTTCATTTGAGAGAATAAATTATATCTTTTATTCATTTCATTAACTGCCCAGTTAAGAGCTCCCGCTGCTTTTTTAGGATCAGTAACTACTGGAATTAATAAGTGCGGTATTCCATTATAAATACTCAATTCTACTACTTTTGGATCTACCATAAGAAGTTTAACCTCTTCTGGAGAGTATTTATATAATAAACTTATTATAAGAGAGTTTATACAAACCGATTTTCCTGAACCTGTTGCGCCAGCAATCAGCATATGTGGCATTTTACTTAAATCACCAACTATACATTTACCAGTTATATCTTTCCCTAAAGCAAAAGCTAAATTTTTATTACTACTAGTAAATTCTTTAGAATCGAGTACTTCTCTTAAAAATACCGGAGATTGCTTTCTATTAGGAACTTCTATTCCTATTGCTGCCTTCCCCGGAATAGGAGCTTCCATTCTAACTCCATTTGCAGCTAACCCTAATGCAATATCATCTTGTAAGTTTACTATTTTTGATACCTTAACTCCAGGACTTGGTTGTAATTCAAATCTTGTTACAGATGGTCCCTTAGTAACTTGTACAACTTTAGCCTCTACTCCAAAGTTTGAAAGAGTTTGCTCAAGTTTATTTGCACTTTCAATAAGATCTTTTTTATCTTCGCTTTTTAACTTTAACTTAGAGTTTATATTTAGCAAGTCCATTTTTGGAAATAAATACTCTTTCTTAGAATTTTCACTTACTTCACTTATTGATTCTTCTATCTCTTTACTTACAACACTTGTATCTTCATAAGATAATTTCTTAGTTTGCTTTTTTGAATTAAGTGGTTCCACTTCTATATCATATTTATTAAATTCTTGAGTATTTTCTAAATTAAAATGTTGAAGAGGATTAGATTCTTGTAATTCAGAATTTTTCATAAAATCTAGTATTTCTATTTTATCATTTATACCTTTTATAAAATCATCTTTTTCATCCAAAGATATAACCTCTACAGTATCATTATCAACAGCTCTTTTATTTCTTTTTGCTGATTTTGTTTTTTTATCTTTTTTAGAAAAATTATTACCTACAATACTATTAATTGTTTTTTTGAAAGTTATATATATATCGTATAAAGTTATATCCATTAATAATATCATCCCTATTAAGATTAAACTTCCATATAAAATATAGCTCCCAATATAACCTATAAGCTTTGATAATGGATAAGCAATTATAAATCCTAAAAATCCTCCGTGAATAGAATAATTACTTGAAAATTTCATTTTTTTTATCATTTCAACAAAACCTTCATTGCTATACATAGATCCACTAACAATCTGAATAGATATACTACTACATATAAGCCATATAACAATTGCTAATAGGGTAATACTAAAAAATCTCCTTGAATATTGTATTGTTCCCTTAGAACGTATAGTGTCTATACCAAAATATACTAAATATATTGGTATAAGATATACTATAACTCCACATATATTATACATAGTTTTTCTTGATAAAACTGATAAAACTCCAGCTAAATCAGTATAAGTAGAAAACGCTAATAATATCCCTATAGCTACATATATTATAGCTTTAACATCAGTTCTTTTATCTTTTTTTTCACTCATATGTCCCTTTCTTATGTTCTTCTTACTGCCTGTTCCCATCTGATCACCTCTATATTAAAAACATCATTTTCAGCACTTTAATTATATTATAACGAATAAATATTTTAAACCTATTTTATCTCAAAAAAAGAAACTCCTTCTTTTTATGGAGTTTCTTTTTTGTAAATCATTTATTTTTTGCTTCATTCTCTTTAATAAGTTCATCTAATTTGTCTAGAGCAGCTTTTATTCCACCAACTCTATCTATTAAACCACACTCAACTGCCTGCTCACCGATTAAAATAGTTCCCATATCATTTAATAACTCATCTGACTTTAGCATCATTCTTTCTAATTCATCTTTATCTATCTTTGAAGTTCTTACTATAAAATTATTTATACGTTCTTGCATCTTTTTAAAGTAATGGAATGTTTGAGCTACACCTATTACAAACCCATTCATTCTAACTGGATGAACTATCATAGTTGCTGATGGAGTAATAAAAGAATAATCTGCAGATGTAGCTAGAGGAACACCTATAGAATGCCCTCCTCCAATTACTATAGATACAGTTGGTTTAGATAAAGAGCATATCATTTCAGAAATAGCTAATCCAGCTTCAACATCTCCACCAACAGTATTTAGTACAATTAAGACACCTTTAACCTTTTCATTTTGTTCCATAGATATTAATTGAGGTATTATATGTTCATATTTTGTTGCCTTAGTTTGTGGTGGTAAAACTGCATGACCTTCAATTTGCCCTATTATAGGTAATATTTGTATGCTTTGATCTGGGCCAGTTACATTATTAGTACCAAGCTCTTTTATCTCCGAAACTGTTGCTTGTTCTTTTTTCGCTACTTCATCTTGATTATTATTATTTTCTTGCTTTTCATCTGATATAACACATTTCAATTCTTGATCAATAATTCTTTCTTCATTCATAATATCCTATTTAACCTCCTTAGAATTACAAGTTTTATCTTACGTTATCCTCTAATATCTAAAACAACTGCGTATAATATACTTCCATTTTTATATTGTCCTTCTACTCCAACTACTATCTTTTTATCTAGTTGTGGAACTTTTATAGTTCCCCTCTTCATATCTAATTCTTTAATTTCATCTCCCCATATATAAGCTCTCACTTTAAGTGGTTGTTCACTAAACTCAAAGTTTATAACTTCACCAGCCCTTACCTTTAAAGATGTCTTTTTTAAAAGTTTTTTATAATCATCATAATTAGTCTTATCTAGTTCACTTTCTGTATTATCATCTTTTATTACAAAATGGTATGAACATAAATATTTATTTGAATGTTTACCTCTTAATCTAACTATCAATGTTGGTATTAATTCATTTTCTTTACTTTTACCTTTCTCTTTCTTATCTCTCTCCTTTTCAGTAGCATTTGGAGGATTTTCAGATTCAACCTCCCCTAATTTTTCTTTTTTTTCTTTTTCTTTTTGTTTAATCTCTTCTAATCTTTGTTGATCCATCAATCTCCTTTCTTCTTTTAATTCCTTTTTCTTTTCTTCTAGTGTTTTATATGGCTCATTTTCTATGCTCTCTTTTTGTTCCAAGATATCGTTTGGCTCAGCACATACTGGTATAAAATTAAAAAACATTGTTAATATTAAATTGAAAATAAATATCTTTTTTCTCATATATAAACACCTCTAGAGTTTCTTTACTTCAATAGTTTTCCCCTAATAATATAAATAATTTATAATTAATAAAAAAGTGTACCAAAAATTTGATACACTTTTTGGCACACTAAGCTATAAACTACCAGCAACCGCCGCCGAAGAATAATAGTAGAATTATCCACCAGATCCAGCCGCCACCGCAACCGCCAAAGCCGCCACAATTACCATAGCCACCGTATCCGCCGTATCCACCGTATCCTCCGAATCCTCCACAACCTGTATTGCAGCCTCCAAAATTGTTGTAATTACAACATGGTGTACAGCAATTACAGCAGCAGCAGTTATTTTTGCAGCAGTTATTTTTTCTGCAACAACATTTGTTTGACATGTTCCCCATCTCCTATCATTGGTACTTTATTATATACTATTCACTTTTACTTTTTTCGGTTCACATTTATAAATATATTATTTTATAATTAGACAGTATTTATATTTTTTGATATTATTTTGATATATGGAAATCTAAGGAGTGATATATGTATGAACAGCACTAGAAATAGACTTGTAGCACCTAGGAATGTTGTAAACACAAAGATGCTTTATTCATTTTATATATTAAAAGAATTATCTAAAGGCGAAGTCATATTTGGAAATAAAGTACTAGAGGC
>JAFNXG010000067.1 GCA_017383505.1 Clostridium sp. | reverse complement strand
TCTATAATAAAAGGTATAAATCCAAGAAATAAAAATGAAGTATCCTTAAGCGTAGATTTAATGAAAAATAATAATTTAGATTTAGGTGACTATATAAAAATAAAAGTAGGAGATGAAGAAAAAGAATTTTTAATAGTTGGAAGTTTTGCTTCTATGATGAGTGGTGGACAATCTATGAGATTAACAAGTGATGTAATAAGTGATAATTCAATTGGAAATGTAGCTTTTGTTAATTTAAAAAATATAGATGATTATGAAGCTTTAAAGAATGATATAAAAGCAAAGTTTGATGGAGTAAAAGTAGAAAAAATTTATTCACCATTAAAAGAAGCAGCTTCACAAGTTGTAGAGATATCAGTACCAATATCAATAGTATTATTAGTTGGAGTATTAGTATTTGGAATATTTAATATAGTAAATGTGCTGTTAATAAACAATTTAGATAATAGAAAAAATTATGGAGTAATGAAAAGTTTAGGATTTACTTCAAAATATATTAGAGCAAGAAATAACTATAGGATAATGATTTTAGCAATTTTAGGAGCAATAATAGGAATATTAGTTGCTATTACAACATCAAGTAAGGTTATTCAATTAGCCATGGGATTTGATGTATTTAAATTAAATTTAGTAATGACAAGTGGATTAGTATTAATAACATTTGTATTAATCATGATAGCATTACATGTTTGTAACAGATCAATTAAGAAAATTTCAACAGTAGAGTTAATTAGGGAATAGGAGAGAATTAATTATGAGAGATGTAATAATAAAAACAGAGGATTTATGTAAATCTTTTATTATAGGGAAAAATGGAAATAATGTATTAAAAAATTTAAATATGGAAATATACAAAGGTGACTTTACAGCAATTATGGGAAGTTCAGGTTCAGGAAAGTCAACATTACTATATTCTTTAAGCACTATGGATAACCCTACATCAGGAAGAGTTGAATTACTTGGAAGAGATATTTCAAAAATAAATGAAGAAAAGGCAGCGGAAATAAGAAATAAAGATATAAGTTTTATATTTCAGGGAATAAATTTACTACCAGATCTAACTATTTTTGAAAATGTAACTTATGCAGCAATTTATAATAGAAAAAATAAAAAAGATATTATAGAAAGAGCAAATAAATTATTAAAGGATTTAGAATTATATGAGCATAAAGATAAGTATCCATCAGAAGTTTCAGGAGGAATGCAACAAAGAGTTGCAATTGCAAGATCTATTATAAATAATCCTAAAGTAATATTTGGAGATGAGCCAACAGGTGCGTTAAATTCATCTACAGGAAAAGTAGTCTTAGATATGCTAAGTGAAATTAATGATAAAGGTCAATCTATAGTAATGGTAACTCATGATATTAAAACAGCTTTAAGAGCAAATAGAATTCTTTATATTAAAGATGGTAGAATTGATGGGGAATTAAATTTAGGAAAGTATACTGAAGAAAATGCTAGAGAAAGAAGAGAAAGGGTTCAAGAATTTTTAGAAGAAAAGTCTTGGTAGAATATTGTAATTTTATGTTATAAAAGTTAAAATGTAATTAATAGCTCAGTAAATATAATTTTGCTGAGCTTAAAATTTATTTAGGGGAATTAGAGAATGGAAAAGGGAAAAATATTAATAGTTGAAGATGATAATGATTTAGCAAATCTTATTACTGATTATTTAAGAATTGAAGGTTATACAGGAGTAATTGCAGAAAATGGAGCTAAAGGTCTTAATATAGCAACTAGTGAAAAAGTTGAATTAGTTGTATTAGATATAATGTTACCAGAATTAGATGGAATAACAGTTTGTAGGAAGATAAGAGAAAGTTCAAATGTTCCAATAATTATGTTATCTGCAAAATCAGGAGAAATGGACAAGATATTATCATTAGGAGTAGGAGCTGATGATTATATAACTAAGCCATTTTCACCAATGGAATTATTAGCAAGGATAAAAGCTCAGATAAGAAGGGCTAGTTTAGTTGAAAATAAGATAATAGAGGAAGATATTATAGATTATGGTAATTTGAAAATATACTCAAAAAGTTACAAGGTTACGCTGAATAATAAAGAAGTTGATTTAACTACAAAAGAGTTTCAAATCTTAGATTATTTTTGTAAACATTCAGGACAAGTATTTACTAAGGAACAACTATATGATGGAATTTGGGGATGTAGTGAGTTTATGGATGAAAACACAATTGCAGTATATGTAAAGAGATTACGCTCAAAGCTTGGAGATATTGGTAAGAACTCCATTAAAACTGTATGGGGTGTAGGTTACAAGTGGGAGTATTGCAATGAATAATTATATAAGAAATAAATTAATAAAGTTTTTAGCAATACTTATATTTTTAATAGTAGTTTTATGTATTAGCTTAAAGTTCTTATACATAGAAGATTATTTTAATGATATTAACAAAAGTTGTAGAATATTAGTTTCAAATCAACTAAATAATATTTTAAATGGTCATGAAGATAATAATGAGCTATATAAATATACTATTATCTCACTTGATGGAAAAGTAATTAAATCAACAGAAAATATTAAAGAAAAAGAGATTTCTTTAAACAGCCTTTCCTTTGATAGTTGGTATGAAATAAAGGATAGTAATGAGATTAGGTATTCTACCACCTTAATAAGAGATGGAAAAATTGAAAATATAGTTATATTTACAATACCTAAAGAAGATATATTAGCAATTAGAAATGATATTAATTATAAGTTAATTTATGGATTTATATCATTTTGTATTTTGGGTACAATTATTTTTATACTTTATAAGATATATAGTATCATTAGCAAAGATGTATTAAATCCAATAAAGCAAATGCATAAATCTGCTAGGGAAATTTTAAAGGGAAATTATTTAGAATATGTTAACTATGATTATCATGGTGAAATAGGAGAATTTTCTCATGACTTTGAAGCAATGAGAGATTCATTAGTAGTTGCCAGAGAAAAAGAGGAAAATATTAAAAGGGCAGAAAAAGAACTTTTAGCCTGTATATCTCATGATTTAAAGACACCAATTGCAAATATCTCAGGATATTGTGAAGGGATAATAGATGGAGTAGTTAAAGAAGAAAAGGATATAAAGAGATATATAGGAATAATATTAAAAAAATCTAGAGTATTAAATAAGCTTTTGGATGATATATTAGAGCTTTCTAAAGCAGAAATAAATCAAATGACAATCAATAAAAAAGAAGTTTATTCTAAAGAGTTTTTTGAAGAATTATTAGAAGAGGTTTC
>JAFNXG010000066.1 GCA_017383505.1 Clostridium sp. | reverse complement strand
TCTTTACTATTTTTAATCTTGTCTTCTTCATTTTTACTTATTTTCATAAAAACACTTCTTTTTTTATGAAAATAAGATTTAATTTTTAAAATTATATTTTTAGCTATTGATATTTTTCTACTAGCTTTAATAGTATTTCTCTTTTTTAATTCCTTGTTTACTCTTATTATAATTGCTTTTATTAAACAAATTCCTAATATAAAATAAATTAAATTAAACATATATATCACCTATTTTATAATTAGCAATTTAAATAAATTTATACCTATTTTTATATTAATTATCTATTTATATATTTAATTTAGAAATTGAAAATTAAATATATTTTGAATTCCACTATTTTTCTTCGGATCATTTCCATGAATTAACTTTTTCTCTTCTTCTTCAGATATAATAACTCCATCTATTATACCGTTATTATAATTAATTTTATTCTTATTATTTTTATCGCTCATAAATTACACCTCTTTTTATAATTAATAATTATAGTTTCTCTATATATTAATTTTTTTATAATTTATTTAAATAAAAAAACTATTGTTAAATCACAAGTGAATTAACAATAGTTTTATCTAATATCCTTAAATTATACGAGCTATTTTTGATGCATATACAGCTACAACTTTTCTTTTAATCTTATCATTTAATGCTAGTTCTATACTAGTATTATCATTTAACTCAAAAGTATATAATGATAAACCACTTATATTAGAATTATAAAACATTTTTATATTTTTTTTATTATGTTCCTTATTACTCTCATAAACCTTTTTAACATTTTCTCTTGAAATTGATTTAACTATTTTTCTTCTACTTTCATTATATATTTTACTTATAGTTATTTTATCTTCAAATAATTCATATTCATAATCTACATAATTTAAAAAACTTAAAATAAATAATACTATTGCAATTATCCCCATAAATATTGAATATATAAGCGATAAAGATAAAGAGAATAATGCTACTAATAAAAATATTATAGATGCTCCCTTTAAAATATTACTTGTGGTCTTTTGCTTATCACTTCCAATAAATTGCTCATAAACCTCTTCCATATAACTCTCCCCCTCACCCAAATATAATTATACATTATACCATTTTTTACTTATTTTTGTAATACTTTTCACTATTACTTTTATATCACAATATAGCTAATTATAATATATTCTTTATCTCTAAAAGATTATTTATTATATATGTTATATCTATATCTTTAGGTTTATCTAAGCTATCTATATTAAGCCAACAAGTGTCTATTTTAGCATTAATACCACCTCTTATATCTGATGATAAACTATCTCCAACCATTAATACTTTACTTTTATCTTTAAACTTTAACTTATCTAATGTATAATCAAATATTTCTGAATTAGGTTTAGCTATTTTTATCTCATCTGAAATCACTATAGTTTCAAAGTAGTGTGCTATGTCTGATTCTCTTATTCTCTTGCTTTGTACATCTATTAATCCATTTGTTATTATTGATAATCTATATCTTTCTTCTAAATACTCTAATATCTCATAAGATTCTTTATAAATAAAACTAGCGTTAGATAAATATTTAATGTATAACTTACTAAACTCTATTGGATCTTCATTTAAATCTATCTTTTTAAATAATCTATTAAACCTTTCTACTTTAAGATTTTCTGAAGTTATTTTCCCCTCTTCAAACTCTTTCCAAATCTCAGTATTAATTTCATGATAAATTTTCATACATTCTTCCTTATCAAAATTGATATCAAAACTTTCTAAAGATTTCATAAATGCATAACGCTCTGATTTTTTAAAGTCAAATAAAGTCTGATCAGCATCGAATAAAACTAATTCGTATTTCATAATTTTCTACTCCTATACATATAATTATTAAATATTTTATCATATAGTTTTCCTCAATAAAACTTTTTAAACATGTTATTTTAAGAGGTATTAGCAAAAAAGAAGCAAAGAACAATGCTTTAAAGTGGTTAAAAAAAGAAAGTATATCATAGTTATATATTATTTAAATTTATATTTAACTATATAATAAAAAAAGATTAAGAGCTATTTATTAGCTCCTAATCTTTTTTATTTTAAAAACTTAATGTCTTCTTTTTTTAGTTTAATCTCTGCTATCAATGGATAATGGTCTGAAGGATAATTACCATTAATATTATATTTTATAATATCAACATCAATTATTTCTAACTCTTCACTAACAAAAATATAATCAATATGTATTCCCTTTTCTTTTCCTTTAAAACTACTCATAGTTGATTGATTATATAACTCTCTTTTCACTTCCTGAACAGCTACAAATCTATTACTACTATATTCTCCAGCTGCAAATTTTTTTATAATGTTACTATTGGGAGTTGCATTAAAATCACCTATTACAATTACAGGTAATTTTTCTTTCTTACGGTTTTTTTCAATAATTTC
Organism: Clostridium sp.; assembly: GCA_017383505.1. Classification (GTDB taxonomy): domain Bacteria; phylum Bacillota; class Clostridia; order Clostridiales; family Clostridiaceae; genus Clostridium. The sequence continues at coordinate 23,706 of JAFNXG010000066.1, read as the reverse complement.
CCCTAATTTTTTTAAGCCAAAATCTCTAGCTTGTGGTAAGAAACAATCTAAATGGGTATTATATATACGTACTAACTCACCTGTTTTTAACTCTACTACTGCTGTTGTACATATTCTAGGATATAATGAATACCAAATTTGACTTCCTACCTTATCTGGGTCTTTAGATAGCCAAAAAGTTTTGTGCTCTATTATATTATGGCTATTTTCAATAAATAAATTATTTCTTTCTGAAAATATTTTCTTACTTCTAGCACTACCTATAATATTATATTTATTTACATTTTTATTTATATCTGAAAACATTTTATCAGTTACTTCTTGAACTCCTATAATATCGCACTGATACTTATCTATTATTTCATAAACTATATGTTTTCTCTTATCCCATCTATTTTTGAAGTCTAAAATAAAATCACTTCTTAAATTGAAAGACATTACTTTCATAGTTATATCTCCTTAATTTTACTATATATTACTTAACTTTAAATTCCTAAATTTACATTTATCACTTTTTAAATATTTAATCAAGACCTTAATTTAATTACTATAAAATTTTTTAATCTTTAATAAAAATAAGCTATCTCAAAATATTTTGAGATAGCTTATTTTTATTAAAGAGCTATAATATTTCTATAGCCCTAAGAAACATACTTTATAATTATCTTCTATTATTTTGTTGTTTCTTAGCTTTTCTACAAGCCGCACATCTAGTTGGTTCATTTTCAAAACCTTTTTCCTTGTAGAATTCTTGTTCACCTTCTGTGAAAACAAATTCGCTTCCACAATCTCTACATGTTAATGTTTTGTCTGCCATTTAAAATTCCTCCATACTATGAAAGGTTTAAACAAAAATAACAACAAAATAATGAATTATTAGTTACTGTTTGCATACCTTCCTTGTGTTTACATATTATATTATGAACACTTTTACAAAATAATATACATTTAAAATATTTTTATTTATATTCTTCTGTATTTATTGGTAAACCCTTTTTATTTAACTTTAATTCTACTATTTCTTTAATTATAGAATAGAAGATTGCAAATAGAGGAACCCCTATTACCATTCCTACAAACCCCATAAACTTAGCTGCTACTAATAATGAGAATAGTATCCAAAATGCAGATATTCCAATTGAATCTCCTAATATCTTAGGTCCTATTATATTTCCATCAATTTGTTGAATTATAATAATTATTATAACAAACCATAATGCTTTAGTTGGAGAGACAAATAATATAATTATGGCTGCTGGTATTCCACCTATAAATGGTCCAAAGAATGGAATAATATTAGTTACTCCAACTATAACTGATATTAATAATACATATGGCATTTTAAATATGGTTAATATTATAAATGTTAGTATTCCTATTATAAATGAGTCTAAAATCTTACCACCAATAAATCTACTGAAAGTCATATTACTTTGAGTTGCTAATCTCAATATAAAATTAGCTCTTTCCTCTGAAGAAAATGCATACACAACCTTCTTTCCTAGTGCCATAAACTTTTCTTTATCTATTAATATATAAATTGATACTATTATTCCTATTATTATATTTAATATACTAGATGTTGCTTCAACTATAAAATTACCAACAACAGGAAGCAAATTACTTATTATAGTTATGATATGAGTAACTAATTCACCAAATTTATTTGTAATTAAATCAATATATTCTGGCTGTAAATTCATATTATCAATTAAATCATTTGCAAGCTTTGTAAGGTCGTCCACATATTGAGGTATATTGTTTGCTAATCCTACAATACTACTTATTAATTGTGGTAATACAAACTGTATAAATAAATATGTAATTATACTTGCTGTTATATAAGTTAATACTAATCCGATTGCCCTTTTACCTGACTTCTTCATTTTTTTTAACATCTCATGTGATAACACACGTTCTTCATAAAATTTTAAAATAAAGTTTAATAGATAAGCTAAAGTCCCACCTATTATAAATGGTTGTAATGTAGAAACGAAATCATTTAAGCTTGATTTTATTTCATTTATATTCGATATCCCTAAATATAATAGTATACTTGCACAAATAACTAAAAAAGAATACATAGCTATAGTTGCATATCTATTATTCCAATTTATTTTCATTTCCATCCTCCAAATCTAAAATGATAATTTTATTACATTTTATCATATCTTGTAATAAAAAATTGTTAATATTCTTTTAATGAATAAAAAATAGTTAGTAATAAAATAATTACTAACTATTTTTATTCTAATGCATTTTATTTTTATGATAATTATAAATATATACAGGTATTCCTAAAAGCATTAAAATGAATCCCCACATAACAGTTTCTGCTCCTGAGCCATATATAGTCCATATAACATATATAAATGCTAATAAAGGCAATATTGATTTTTTAATAAATATTTTAAAATTAAACTTCTTTTCATCTCTGAATATTAACATCATTTCAGCACTTACAGCTAATAAATATACTGGAAGATATGATAAAGTTGCTAATACAGTTATAAATGTAAATGCATCAACCATTCCCTTTTGGAAGTTCATAACTAATAATATATTAACTAATACTGATCCAAATATTAATGCATTAACAGGTGTTCCTGTCTTTTCATCAATTTTTCCAAAGAATTTAGGAAATACTCCATCTACCCCTGCTGCATATGCAACTCTCGCTGTTGATAATAGCCATCCTATTATAGTTCCTAAAATACATACAACTACAGCTACAGTTAATATTTTACCAACTCCTGTACCTAAAGCATTTGTAAGTATATCTGTTAATGGTGCTGTACTTTGAGCTAAATTTGCATTACTCATAGCTCCCATACTTGAAATACTTATAGCTAGATATATTATAGCTGATATTATTAATCCATATATAGTACTCTTTCTTATATTCTTCTCTGGATCTTTTAACTCTCCACCTGCTACTGTTGCACTTTCAAGCCCTATAAATGCCCAAAGTGTTGATGTTGCTGCAAGTGAAATTGTATTTAATCCTTTCCCTTCTGGATATAATGGCGTTATATTATTTATATCAAAATTCATAAATGCAACTATTATAAATAGTGCAAAGAATACAATTTTAAAAACAGTAACAAATGATTGTATTTTACCTGCTTTTTTTACGCCCGTAATATTTAAAATCGTAAATATCCATAATATAGCACTTGAGAATATTATGGATATTGTCGGATTACTTAATGATGGAATTATTGTAGATGCATAACTAGTTATTGCAACTATAATAGCTGCATTCCCAATCCAAGAACCATTCCAATAAAGCCAAGCACTTAAAAATCCTGCAAAGTCTCCAAAAGCTTCTTTTGTATAACTATAACATCCCCCTGTTGAAGGATACTTAGTTCCCATATTAGCAAATGATATCGCAATTAATACTGATCCTATAGTTGTTAAAATCCAAGCAATAATAGTCGCTCCTGGTCCTGAAACTTGTGCTAATGTTGATGGTAACATAAATACACCGGACCCAATCATATTACCACACACAAGCATAGTTGCCATAAAAAGACTGATTTCTTTTTTTAAACTTTTGTTTTCCATTTCTCCTCCTTAGTTTTTGGTAAAAAAATAAGCCCAAAGTCTAATCTTTGAGCTTGTACTTTAAAAAAAACAAACACAAAGATAGCTCCCCACAATATTTATTGTGACAGTTTTGCATATATTTTATGCAAACCCAGCATATAGATTTTAAGCATCATCTTATATACTTCGGCAATATTACCTTTCATATTAACTCTTCGTGCTTACCTCATTAATATTACTCTTTAATATCGCAACCTCTACCTTTACCTTATATTTAATAAAAATTCAAATTTAATATTATCTTTCGACAATTTACCACATAAGTAATTTAAACAATTTTTTAATAAATGTCAACCTTATTTATACAGTTAGTGAATACTTATATAAATATATATTATTATCTTTTAAAATCTCTTTAATATTATTTTTTGAATCTAGTGGCATACCCACATTTTTGACATAAGCTTTCTACTGCTATTCTTCTTGAAAATCCATTATATATATTAGTAGCTCTTTCTCCTGATAAAATTTCATTTAATGGTTTTTCAAAGATATTTCCTAATTCTAGATTTCCATCACTATCTAAACAACATGGTACGACAGTTCCATCAACTAATATTCCTATTTGATTTCTAAGTCCGTGGCAAAAAACATTTTCTCCTAAGTTTCCTATTTTTATATCTGGCCAGCTAAATTTTTCTGCCATATTTAGATATACCTTTTCCATAATCTTAATTCTATTTGTTTCTTGTAACTTTTCTGCTAGTGAAAATTCAATATTAAGATTTTTTTCAAGCACTTTTAAAATTTCCTTATTTAAATTATTCTCTCCTTTTAAATCTTCACTATCCATATTCCATAAACGTATTGCACAAATCATTTCACTATTAGCTCTAGCTTTTTTTATAAAATCAGTAACACTATTTAAATACTCTTCTAATTCTACAGTCTTTTTATTAGCCTCAAAACTATGTAAAGAAATATTAATTTGCCTTAAAGCACCTGAATTTATAAGCTTATCACCGACATTCTTTAACAGTGTACCATTTGTAGTTAAGTTTACATTTAAACCTTTCTTCTTACTTTCAGCTAAGAAATACTCTATTTCTTGATTTAATAAAGGTTCTCCCATTAAGTGTAAATATATATGTTCTGTAAATGGTCTTACTTCATTTAATATATATGAGAATTCCTCTCTGTTCATAAACTTATACTTCCTAGATGTCTTAGGACAAAAATTACAGCTCAAATTACAAACATTTGTTATTTCTATATAAACTTTTTTAAATTTTCTCACTTATTTATCTCTCCTTGTAAAAATATAAGAAAAATACTTATCATAATCCATTAGTTTAATATCTGTTAACATAAATACTCCCTTAAATAAATTTTAAAAGGCTTTACCAAACTTAGTTCCATTAATAAATCTAACTTTGATATCGCCTCTTTCTATTACAAATTTTATTTATCTTTACTTTAAAAAATCCTATTATATAAATCAATATTATCATACTTACTAAGTTATTTCTACTATTCTAATTAAGATATAAAAATCTAAGTAAATATAATAAATAACTTTACTCTATCCCTAACTCTTCTTTAACTTCATTAATCTTTTCAGCTAATCTTTTTCTGGAGTTAACACTTTCTCGTTCTATTGAATATAATTTTGCTTTTATCGTTTCTTCATCTTTATTCTTTATTTTATCACCTTCGCTCTCTAATTCTATACTCACATTTTTTGTAGCTATAATTGCTTCATCAATTAAATTTATAATATTATCATTTATATTCTTAATTTTTTCACTTTCAGTTTTTACTCCACTCATTAAATCATCCTTTAAAGTTACTAATTTTTCTTCCAACTCTCTGTAAGCCTCTTTTAAATTATCAATATAATCATAAGATGTTACATTTCCTCTATCTAAGGAATACTTAGTATCTACATCTAAATTATTTAAATATGCATTATATCTATTATTTAAATATATTATATACCTCTCTTCTGATAAATTAATTTCACCTTCTGGAATATTTTCTATATTATTTTCATTTTTACTTTCATTTGAACATCCAATAAAAAAAAATGAAATGATTATGATGAAAATTGTTATTATACTTTTTTTATTTATCATTTTTTCCCTCCGTGCTTCAATAATATAATGTTTATATATTAACCATTATTTTTATTCTTAATAAAAAAAATAGCAAATCACTTTCGTGTTTTGCTATTTTTTATTTAATACCCTCTATATCCAGCAACAGCTCTCACTAAACTTGCTTCTCCCTCGAATTTTAGAGGTTGAGCAAATATCTGTAAATCCTCAGCATATAATAACTCATTCAAATTTGTTAAATTTTCTAAGATAAATATATCATTTTCAAAAAGCTTCTTATGAATATTAAAATTATTCTTATCTACTGAAGGCATATCTATACCTATCATTTTAATTTTCTTTTTTATTAATAGTTCAGCAAGCTCCTCACTAACTATAGGATGACTTATATAATACTCTTCTTTTCCATATAATTTATCCCATCCAGTGAATAATAATACTATATCATTTTCTTTTATAAGTCTGTAATATTCATCCTTTATTTTAATTTCTTTTTGTCCACGTACATCTAGTAATACAGCATTACCCATAAATCTATCTACTGAGTATTCGGAAATATTCTTATTACCTTTAACCATATGCAGTGGAGCATCTATGTGCGTACCCACATGCATAGATGTATAAATTGAATATAAATTATATCCATCTTCTTCATAATCATTTTCTTTGCTTATTTTTACTTCTGTATCTCCTGGATAAATTGGCATTCCATTTTTTATATCATGAGATAAATCAATGTATTTCATTTTCTCACAGTCTCCCTTTTACTTATTATATAAACTCTCATTCCTTGTTAATTTTATCATATTTTACATATAATAACAATAAGTCTTTGTTGATTTATTCTCTATTATCTTTCTCCTGTGCTACCAAATCCACCTCGATCACTATTATTAAAAACTTCAACTTCTTCAAATTCAATTTCTGGCATTACTTCCATAATTCTAAACTGTCCTATTTTATCACCTTTCTTTATCCAAGTTCCACCTTCATTCTTTGAATCAAGACAATAAACAGGCATATGCCATTGGTCATTATCTCCTATGTAAGTATCATCTACCACACCAACAGAATTTGTTTGAATTATACCCCATGTTTTAAATGTAGAGCTTCTAGGTGCTAGATGCCCCTCCCATCCTTTTGGTAGTTCTAATGCAAATCCTAAAGGTATCATTGCTCTATCATTTAATGGAACAAATACATCTTTACTTGCATAAACATCAATCCAGTTTCCTTTGCTAATTTTTTTAAGCTTTGTTGCTCCTTCAAAATATTTTATCTTCATTTTCATATTTTGGTACCTCATTTCTATTTTTCAAAATTTATTTTACCATATTTTTATTATAGTTATTTAAAACTATTAAAAAATAACTTAGAGTTAGAAACTAATTATATAATTAGTACTCTAACTCTTTTTAATATTTTATCTATAAAATTTATTTTTGATATTTCTTTATTCTATTAACTATAATAATAGTTTCTTTTCTTAAGTCTTCATTAATTGTTACTTCATTCCATTGAATATATGTTGGCTTTTCAAAGTACTTTCTATTTATTATTTCTATAACTCTATAACTACCTTCTGCCAATTCATCAAATATAACCATACCATTTTCATTAGTTAATTTTGAGCTCACCAATTTAGGTGATAATCCATTTAAAGCATATAGATTTATTTTTGCCTCTGAAATACTCCTACCTTTTATATCCCCTAATTTAACATATACTATTATTTTTCCATTTATACTCTTACTCTTGTTTAACTTTTCTCTATTATCTTCATATCTTTTAGTTGGCTTATTACTATTTATATTATCTTTTACGTTTTCATTTATGGAACTATTAGTATTTTTATAAACATCATCTACTATTGTTGCTCCTTGAATTTCAATACTATATCCAGTATTAAAATTATACTTATGAACTTCATCCTTTTTTATTACTTCATTATCTATAGTTTTACCTCTGTCGTTTTTGCTTACTTCCTCTGATGCCACATCAATTATAGGTATATTATTATTGGATAATGCTCCATTTCCAATTACTGTATCATTATCAATTGACTTATATTTAGATTCTAAGTCACTATCAAAATCATCTTCTATTCTAATTTTCATAAAAACCTCCTAAAAGCGTATATTTACATAATACGCAATTAGAAGGTTTTTTGTGCTAAAGATATTAAATTTAATTATATATTATTAAACTATTTTTTAATAATTCTATTTACTTTTACTAATACGATATTTAATACAACTCCAACTATTGCAGCTAAGCTTAATCCTGATATACTTACACTTTCTGTTATCTTAATTTGAATTTTAAATCCTAAAAATTTCTCTGATAATCCTACAAATAGAATAGATCCCATAACGATTATATTAATTATATTAAACTTAACTTTTTCTCTTTTTATTGTTTTAAATCCTACAAGAGCAATCATTGAGAATAATATTAAGCTTATTCCGCCCATTACTGGTTGAGGAATTGTTCTTATAACCGCTCCAAATTTTGAAACAAAGCTAAGTAATATTGCAAAAACAGCTGTTATTCTTAATATTGCTGGATTATAATTTTTTGTTATAGCAAGTACACCTGTATTTTCTCCATATGTAGTATTTGCAGGTCCACCAACAAAGCCAGCCATTAAAGTAGCTAATCCATCTCCTAATAAAGTTCTATTTAATCCTGGATTTTCTAAGAAATTCTCTCCCACTACTTCTCCATTAGTAGTAATATCTCCAACATGTTCCATAAATACAGCTAAAACTACTGGTGCTACAATTGCTATTGCTCCAATATCAAACTTAGGTAATGTAAAGTTTGGAATTGCTACAAGTTGAGCATTTTGAATTTCAGCTACAGATACTTGTCCCATAAGTAAACTTATAGTATATCCAATAGCTACTGCTATTAAAATAGATATTTGTGATAAAAATCCTTTATTAAATACTTTTATTATTAAAGTTATACTTAATGTTATGACTGCTATTATTACACCTGGTAATGCTTCCTTTGAACCACCTATTAGTTGTGTTACACCTGTCATTTCTAATGCTGTAGGTATTAAATTAACTCCTATTACTATAATCATAGGCCCAACTACTTGAGCAGGTAATATTTTATTTATATTATTTAATCCAACTTTTTTTATTAAAAGTGATATTAATACATAAATTGCTCCAACAACAATTATTCCACCTTGAGCGTATCTTAAATCGCCATACTTTTCAGATACAGCAATAATTACTGGAATAAATGCAAATGATGATCCTAAAAATACTGGAACTCTTCCTTTAGTACAGAAATGGAATATTAAAGTTCCTAATCCTGCTGAAAATAATGCTATTGATGGATCTAACCCTGTTAAAATTGGTACTAAAACTGTCGCTCCAAACATTGCTATTAAGTGTTGCATAGCCAATACCATCTTTAAAGCAACATCTTTAACACTATTCTCTGAATTTCTTTTTCTTGATAAACTACCTATAAATTGTGTCATAAAACACCCTCCTTAATTTTTTAAGGAGAAACTCACGTCTCCCTTTTCAGCCTCTCTGAACTGTTCTTAAAGGTAATAAAAAAACTTCTTACCATCGGCAAGAAGTTATAGTTATTATGTAAATATTTCTACTACAAACCTTGAACTTACCGAACTCTCTGTTTCGACTTAAAGCTTTTTTTTATTATATATCTTTTATTAAAAAATATCAAGAAATATATTATTAAATTATGTACATACTACATTTATAGACTTTAAAATATAATATTTTTATTGAAAAGAGATGATATATATGAAAAAAAGATTATTATTAATGTCTGCCATTGTTTCTATTTTGCTATTAACCTTTTCTAGCTTAAATGTTTATAGCCAAGATATAAATGAAGAAGGTAATAAAAAAATAGTTTACTTAACATTTGATGATGCTCCTGGTGGAGATACAACTAGTAAAGTTTTAGATATACTTAAAAACGAAAATGTACCTGCTACTTTTTTCGTTATAGGTGAACAAGTGAAAGGACAAGAAGATCTTATTCTAAGGATGAAAAATGAAGGTCATAGTATTGGATTACATAGTTTCACTCATGATAGATCTAAATTATATGGATGTAGTGCTGATTTTATTAACGAAATGAAACAGGTACAAAAAGCATTATATGATGTAACTGGAGAAAACTATTATGTTTTAAGATTTCCTTTTGGATGTAATAATAGTACTTATAGACTAACTAAAGAAATGGTTGATGCTATTCATTCAAATGGATTTAAAATTTATGACTGGAATCAAGATACATTAGATGGTGCTAATCCGAACTCTTCTCCAACCTTAATTTTAAATAGATCAATATCAACTAAAGATAATGTTGTTATTTTAATGCATAATTCTAAAGTAAATAAAAATACATCTGAAGCATTAACAAGCATTATAAAATACTATAAAAGCCAAGGTTATACTTTTGATAAAATAACTGTTGATACTCCAGAGATATATCATATATTAAAGAAATAATTAAACATTATATAATACAATATTCGTAAACTTTAAAATTTATATTAATATAAATTAATTAAGAGTTGCTTAAAAATTAAGTTATATATTCTACTAAAACATTTAATATTTATCTAAAATATAATTTCTTAATTTTTATATTGGCAACTCTTTCATTTATAAATACTTATATTAAATTTAATTAAACTACTTTTTTTAACTTAAACACTTTGTACTTGTGAGCATAAAACTTTGTTTTTTAAAGGCTTTATCACCATAAAGAAAAATAGTACTACTAATAAAATACCTTTTACTATACTACTACCACTTATACTCCACCACACACCATTAATTCCTAATAACTCTGGTTTAAATAATAATATGGCAATAGGTACTCTTAATCCTGTGAATATAGTACCTATAGCAGATGGGGTAATAGTTCTTCCTACTCCATAAAACGCTCCTGAAGTCGTTATTTCTAAACACATAAATAATTGTGAATATCCTAATATTCTCAAATAATCAATACCTTGTGAAATGGCTTCTTTCTCATTTATAAATACAGAGAATATAGGTCCACCAGCAAATATTAATAATAAAGTTGCAATTATACCTAAAATACTTGAAATAATAATTGTACTTACATATCCTTTAACAACTCTATCATATCTTCTTGCTCCATAGTTTTGACCGATAAAAGCTGTTAGTGCACTAGCAAATCCACCTGCAGTCATCCAAGATATTGACTCTATTTGTGAGCCAACCTTTTGAACTGCAATTGATACTGGTCCTGCACTTGCAACTATTCTACCTATAAGCATAGAGAAGAATGTAAATAAGCAATTTTGAATAGCTGTTGGTCCTCCTAAAATACAAATACTTTTTATATATTTAAATTTTATGAACTTCTTATTACTTAAATTAAAGTTATAACCATTTCTAATAAATATCCATATAAACATGATAGTAACTATTAATTGTGAAAGTACAGTTGCTAGAGCTGCCCCCGTAACTCCTAATGGTTTTATTCCACCTATACCAAAAATTAAAATTGGGTCTAGTATTATATTCATAATAAGTCCAACTGTATTAATTATAAATGGCGTTTTACTATTTCCAGAGGCTGTAAAAATACCTGTAAATTGTGGATTTAAAAATGCACAAATCATACCTAATGATATTACTATTAAATAATCAATCGACATTTTTATAATCTCTGAGTCCCCTAAATTGAAGAATCCTATAAATTCATCTCTAAAAATTATTAAAATAATTCCATAAATTATGGCAATTACAACACACAATGTAATACTACTATATACATAAGAATTTTTTTCTTTTTCGTTATTTTTACCTATAGATTGTGAAACTCCAACTTCAGCACCTGTTTTAGTTATCATAACCATAGAGTTACCAAACCATGAGAAAAAACCTGCTGTTCCTACAGCTGCAACCGCTGCACTTCCAGCTTTCCCTATCCAAATCATATCTACTAAGTTATACGCCATCTGAATAAATGATGTACCTAATATTGGTAGCGATAGTGCCATTAGTGTCTTTACTATATTTCCCGATACTAAGTCTACCTTCTTTTTCATATATAAATCTCCTTTAATATTTTTACAATAAAATAGAAGTAATAAATAACTTATCACTTCTGCTTTTATAATTTCAATTTAATAATATTACCTTATAATTTTTATAATAACTAGTATTTAATAAGTACTTAAAACATTTTTATTTATTAATTCTCTTCTATAGTTTTTTTATTTTTTTTATCATTAATTAATGTTGCAATTAATGCTGTAGATGCAGCTACTACTACTGCTAATTTTCCAATGTTTTTTATTTTCATTTGCTCCACTCCTTTTTATAAATAAAATTTTGATTTTTTTAATTGTAAATGATTTATATAAATTACTTAAACTGATTTATATCCTCGTTATATTTATATCCAGCCTTCTCTAACTTTTCTTCTAAAGCTTCTTTTTCAATATCCATATCTTCACAATAGCTATTTAAACTTGAATAAAAATCTCTTAATTTCATATTAACCATACTTACTAATATATTAGGATCCATCTTTAATAATGCTTCTTTATCCATAATCTCCTCCATATTCATATTTACTATTTTCCTATTTTAACATATAAATTTATTTTCTTATATTATATTTTATATAAAATTAAGCTAAAGTACATATTTTTATGAACTTTAGCTTAATTTTAACATTTATATATTTTTACATAAATATAGTCTATTTATTCTTACCAACTGTATTTACTTCAGGAACTTTTGCAGCTTCTGGCTTTTTTTCACCTTGATAATGATTATGTTCCCAACTTGCTTGTTGATGTTTTTTTGCCATAATATCACCTCCACTAAATAGTATATATATTTATTATTTAGCAAGGCCACTTGTTTTATTCTATAAAACTATATATAACATCATCAATGTTTACTACTTATTTTTTGGCATTTCTGGATCTAAGAATGAATACTTATCTCCATCTTTCTCCCAACCTAATATAGAGTTCATATTTACATTTGCAGCTGATTTAAATATTGATTTATCTACATCATTAAAAGTCTTCTTTAATTCTGCAATCAAAGCTTTTATTTCATGTCTCTTATTACCTATTTTCTCTGCTGCTACCATACATGCGCAATTTAATGGCCAAAGACCTGTATATTTAATAAATCTCTTAATAGCTTCCTCTTCTACATAGTAAAGTGGTCTAATTAATTCTATTCCTTCAAAGTTATCTGCTTTTAATTTAGGTAACATTGTTTTAAAATTTCCTGCATAAAGTACATTTAACATTGTAGTTTCTATTACATCATTATAATGATGTCCTAAAGCTAATTTATTACATCCAAGTTCTCTAGCTTTATTATATAGTGAACCTCTTCTCATTCTTGCACAAAGATAGCAAGGATAATCCTTTGCCTTTTCGTCAATTATCTCAAATATTTTAGATTCATATATATGTACTGGAATATTTAAGTGCTCACAATTTTCTACAAGTAAATCTTTAATTTGTGGATGATATCCTGGATCCATAGCTATGAATTCAACTTCAAAATTTACTTGTCCATGCTTCTTTAATTCTTGAAATAACTTTGCCATAAGTAAAGAGTCTTTACCCCCTGAGATGGCAACTGCTATCTTATCTCCTTCTTGAATAAGTTCATAGTCCTTAACTGCTTTTATAAACTTAGACCAAATTGGTTTTCTATATCTTTTAACAATACTTCTCTCTATTTCCTCAAGAGTTTTTTTAGCTTCTTCTGGAACTATTCTTTCGCATCCATGACCTGCTATACTACTCATATTATCACCTCGTATTTTTAATAACAAATTCAATTTTACTTAAATTATAAAATAAAAGCAACTATTTGATAAGTTCATATTATTAAATAATAGTAGAAAGACTAAAACTCAACTTTAGCTTATCTACTATTATTAAAACTATCTATAATTAACTTCTCCAAGTGATGGAACATGATCAAATTCTATATTTGAATTTTTATAAGTAAATTCTACTCCATCTATCCATTCTCCACTATAATCCCTCTGTAATAATGTTTCTATTAATGTATATTCAGTTATTCCACCACCAGCAGATCCTGCAAAGTAATCATTAACCCAATTTTCACCTTGATATTTATCAAAAGTTATATCACCTGAATTTTCACCTAGCTCATTAAGGTTAAATAGCGCTATCTTTTTTCCATCTTTTTCTTTAATTTCAACAAATTCAATTGGTAAATCATTAAAAACTTCTTTACTTAAATTTTCTGATAATAAATTTAACTTTTCTTCTAAAGATAGATTACTGTTTATTTCAATTGTATTTACTATCACTGGTTCTTCTGTATTTACATCTTTTGAATATATATTCATCTTAACCATTTCTACTAGTACATCTGTTGTGTCTTTATCTGTAACTTCTCCTTTATCTATAACTTCTTCTTTAAGTTGATTATCATCATTTTCAACTTCTTGATTATCTACACTATTTACTATATTTGAGCTATTATTTTCTGTAATATTATTTTCTTTAATATTATTTTCTGTACACCCTATTGCTGTTGTAATAGAACCTAATATTAAAACACCTGACAATATTTTTTTTAACTTTAGTCTTTTCATAACTTTCCTCCATTTTATATTTTATCTAATTATACACCTATTACCCAAAGTTATCTATTTATAAGTTTTCTATTAAATACACCTAAAGTTAAAATTTCTATTCCTAACTCTTTTGCTCTATCTAATTGCTTATTTACGCTAGAACTAGGTTGATAAACTAATATATCTACGCTATCATCAATATTTTCTAGTACATTTCCTCCATTTAACTTTATATTTCTAATAACTTTTTCTCTAATAACCTCATTACTAGCTATAACTACAATATTTTTTCTTAATATATTTAATACCTCAACTTCCCCATCTTCCAATTCTACATTTAAAGCATCATCTATTTCAATTTGATTTTTTCTAACTTTTCCTTCTAATATCTTCTTAAAATCAGAAATAGTTATTATATCACATCCCAGTATTTTAGCCTTTCTTAATTTACTACCTGGTTTCTCTCCAACAATTAATATATCGCACTTTTTAGTTACTACACTATCTACCTCAGCTCCTGCCTGTCTAGCTAACCTCATTAGCTCTCCTCTAACTAAGAAGCCCCTTCCTGTAAATACAATATTTTTTCCTCTTAATATTTCTCTTGCTGATTGAAAATCAAACTTCTTATAATCTATTTTTTCCTGCATATATATCATTCCTCAATTAAAAATAATATTTATTCATCCTTTGTTAAATTAACAATTATATTTTAATTATTCTTTATTATATCACTTATTAATTATAAAAAATACTAACATATTTATTCTTATTAATCCGTATATATGTTATCAAAAAGGTTAATTTCTATTTCTTTTATCACTTTAATTCTAATTATATTATTTTAGGAGGATATTTATAATGAAAGAAAATTTAATCAATGATATTATCTCTCTAATAACTCATCTTGAAAATTCTGATATTAAAAATGATAAATGTGTAATGGGATTAGATGGTTTTGTTGACCAAATACTTCATGTTGTAAAAACTAGAAAGGATGCAAATAACTACGTAAGAATGGAAACACTTAGAGAGTTTGGAGAGTTTATATGTAAGGCCGCTGGCTTAAGTGCTAATATAGAATTTATACCATTAAAAAACAAGCTAGGTGGCAATGGCCCTATTATGAGTAATGCATTATCAACTTACAATTTAGATGTTACCTATATAGGTGCTGTTGGAGAAAATTCTATTCATCCTGTTTTTCATGATATGAGCAAAAAATCAAAAGTATTAAATATATCTGATCCTGGGTTTACTGATGCTGTTGAATTTCTAGATGGAAAGCTTATGATTGGAAAACGTGAATGCTTAAAAAATATTAATTGGACTACACTTAAAGAAAAAGTAGGCTTAGAAAAGCTTATTTTATTATTTAACGATGCTAAGTTAGTCGGTCTAGAAAATTGGACTATGCTACCTTATATGACTGAAATTTGGAATGGTTTAATAAATGAAGTTCTCCCATCATTAAATAAAACTTCTGATAAATACATCTTTTTTGATTTAGCTGACCCAGAAAATAGACTGCGTGAAGATATACTAGAAGCACTGTCTGTTATAAAGAAATTTTCTAGTAAATTTAATGTTATTTTAGGACTTAATGAAAAAGAGGCTTACGAAATTGGTGAAATACTTAACCTCTCTTCTACTTCTGAAAAGCAACCTTTAAATATACTTGTAAAGCTTATTGCTAATAAACTAGATATCTACTGTTTGGTTGTACATCCTGTAAAAGAAGCTTTTGCTGTATGTAATAATACTATTTATCATACTTTAGGTCCATATGAGCCTAATCCAAAACTAACTACAGGAGCTGGTGATAACTTCAATGCAGGATTTTGCTTTGGTCAAATATTAGGACTTTCACCCCAACTATCATTAGTACTTGGTACTGCAACCTCAGGCTACTATGTTAGAAATGCTGAAAGCCCTACTGTAAATAATATTATTTCATTCTTAAAAGACTGGAAAGATAAATTATCCTAAACTTAACAACCAATAGAAAATAGCAGAATAATAGGAGACTACATAAATAGTCTCCTATTATTTTTATTTATATTTTAATATTATTTAACAAGAAAATCGTAGAATAGTTTTCTTTCTATTCTAATATCTTGCTCAAAACTAAAAAAGTCATTCTTATCATATTTTTCTTTTATAAGTCTTAATAAATTCACATTTTCTCCATAATATTCTTCCTCATAATTATCTAAGTCAGAATAAGGAAAGTTTATAAATGCTCCATTCGTTAATGGTTTTATATAATTAAGCTTCTCCTTAAACCATTTTACATTTGCTTGAGCATACTTAGCCTCTTCCCATACAGATTGGAATCCTAATATGAAGTTTGCATCTCTATGATAAAACGCAGTGCTATCTTTTTTAACCTCTTTAATAACTCCACCTAGTCCATAAAATGTAATAGCTGTATAAGTTGCCCCTTCAGCCCTTTCATCTATTAACTTTATTAAGTCTGCAATTTCTTCTCTCGTATAGTCTCTGTATACAAATCTTCCTGAACTTTTATATCTTTCATATTCAGGATGGCTATCTTGTATTTCTGTATTTACATCTAATACACTCATATACTTTAAACTATAAGTTCCAGAAGTAACTATATCCTTTATAGGCTTTAAAACTTCAGTTGCTAATTTTTTATCACCATAAACCATACCAACTATTTTTACGCCTCTACCTTTTTCACTTGAATTATATATAGCCATTTTAAAGTTAGCTCTTTTATCTAAAACTTTATATTTTTCTTGCCATGCTTGCACTAAATCAATGTTCTCCTCAAAATCAATATTATTAAAATCAATATTAACTAATGTAGCCATTTCTATTTTAGGAGGTAAGTTAAATGTCATAGATGTTACAATACCATAATTTCCTCCTCCACATCCTCTTAAGGCCCAGAATAAATCTTCATTTATATCTTTATTGCAAACAAGTAAATTTCCATCACTATCTACTAATTCAATTTCTACTACTCTATCGCACCCTAATCCTAAAAGTCTAGCTGAGTATCCCCATCCTCCACCTAGAGCAAATCCTACTGCTCCAACTGTTGGGCATCCTCCTCCTGGGAATGGATAACCTTTCTTACCTGTTGCTTCATATATCTCTCTATTACGAGTACCAGCTTGAATTTTTACTATTGCTTTTTCTTCATCTATATAAATTTTGTTCATTTTACTAACATCAATAACTAATAAGTCATTTCCTGTTGAATATCCTTCATAGTGATGGCGTCCACTTCTTACTCTTACTGATAAAGAGTTTATCCTAGCAAATTTTATTGCATTTATTATATCCTCTTCTGTTTTACAATACACAATTACTGAAGGATATTTTTCTATAGCTCTATTCCAGGCTTTTCTTTCTTCTTCATATTTAAAATCTTCTTTGGTTACTATCTCTCCCGTTAACCCTCTATAATCAAAGTTAATCATCTTTCACCTCATAAATGTTTTTTTAATATATAAGTATCAATTATATACTTTATCTAATGTTATATTCTATTATTTATATATTTAATAATATCATAAGTAAATGTATATTATCTATATATCATAGTATTTTAAATTATATTATATATTTATATAATATTAAAGACTGCTGAAATTTTGTCAGCAGCCTTATATTAAATATTTTATATATTACTTGGCATATCTTTTTAATATCTCAATTATTATATCAGTTGCTATATCCATTCCCTCAACTGTAATATGCTCATATTCACCATGGAAAGCATAGCCACCTGTTCCTAAGTTAGGGCAAGGTAATCCCATATAGCTAAGAGTTGCTCCATCAGTTCCACCTCTAATAGGTTCTATTATAGGTGTAACATTTAAACTCTTCATAGCATCTAATGCATTATCAATTAAATGCATACAAGGTTTAACATGCTCTGCCATATTTTTGTATTGATCTGTAATAGTTAACTTAACTGTATCTTCTCCATACTTTTCATTTAATAACTTTTCAATTAACTTTAATGTTGACTTTTTAGCTTCAAGCTTAGATGCATCATGATCTCTTAAAATATAGCTTAATATTGCATGATCTGTATTTCCTTTAAAGCTTTCTAAATAATAGAACCCTTCATAACCTTCTGTATGTTCTGGTTTTTCTCCTTGAGGTAACATAGAGTTAAACTCAATACCTACATTTGTTGCATTAATCATAGTATTTTTTGCTGATCCTGGATGTACAGATACTCCATGAATTTCAACAGTAGCTGCTGAAGCATTAAAGTTTTCATAAGAAATCTCACCTTCTACTCCGCCATCCATTGTATATGCAAATTGTGCTCCAAAATTCTTTACATCAAATTTATCTGCCCCTCTTCCAATCTCTTCATCAGGAGTAAAGCCTATACATATCTTTCCATGAGGTATGTTTTCTTTTATTATTCTTTCACAAGCCGTCATTATTTCAGCAATACCAGCTTTATCATCTGCTCCTAAAAGTGTAGTTCCATCAGTTGTAATTAATGTTCTTCCTTTTAATGATTTTAAATGTGGAAACTTTTCTACTGATAGAACAGTTCCATTTAAAAGAGTTACGTCTTCTCCATTATAGTTTTCAACTATTTGTGGATTAACATTTTCTCCTGGTGCTGCTGGAGCTGTATCCATATGAGCTATAAATCCTATACTTGGTTTATTTTCATAGCCCTCACTAGCAGGTATAACTCCATAAACATAACAATTTTCATCTAATCTTACATCTCGTATACCTATTTCTTTCATTTCTTCTACTAATATATTAGCTAAGTCAAATTGTCTTTCAGTTGATGGTACTGTTTGTGACTT
Organism: Clostridium sp.; assembly: GCA_017383505.1. Taxonomy (GTDB): domain Bacteria; phylum Bacillota; class Clostridia; order Clostridiales; family Clostridiaceae; genus Clostridium. Next base: position 4,589 of record JAFNXG010000066.1, on the reverse strand, counting down.
TGGATCTGATGTTGTATATATTTTTGCGTATTTTATTAATCTTTCATATGCTCTCATATTCTTATCTCCTCAATTTGATTATTTATAAATTTAATCTATTAATTTTTATTATATACTATTAATCATAACTTAACCTCAATAATATATAGTTAAATTATTTATTTTTATAAAAAAAGTACGAGCTACTCTCATACTTTTTCTATTATATATTCTACCTTAATATATTAATAAATAATGTAATAACTGCAGAATTTACAAAATCTATAAAAAGAGCTCCTACAATTGGAACTACAAAGTATGGTGTTGGAGCAAATCCGAATTTTGTTGAAAGAGCATCCATATTTGCAACAGCATTTGGTGTTGCACCCATTCCAAATCCACAACTTGCAGAGGAAAATACTGCCGCATCATAATCTCTTCCCATAACTTTAAATATTATAAAGTAAGCAAATACAGCCATTAATACTGATTGAGCAAGTAACATAACTACTAATGGAAGAGCTAAATCAAATAATTCCCAAAGTTTTAATCCCATTAAAGCTATACATAAGAAATAACTTAAGCTAATATTACCTATTACTTCTATTTCTTTTTCTTCTATCTCTTGTTTCTTAATGTCACGGATATTTCTTATAGCAGCCGCTGCTATCATTGCCCCTATATATGATGGAAAAGTTAATCCTGTATCTTGAATAAACTTAGAAATAATTGATCCAACTCCCATTGCAAAGAAAAGATAAGCTGAACCATTCATAAGTCTATGATGGCAAAGTACAGCTTTATTGTCTTCATGAAAATCGCTTAATGGAATAGAATGATCTGTTGATTCTTTAGGCGTTTTTAACTTATAATTTTCTATTAAGTTTTTAGCTACAAATCCACCTATAAAACTTCCCATAACTAATCCAAATGTAGCTGATGCAAATGAAACTGTTGTAGCTCCAGAAACACCTAACTCCTCTAAAAGTGGCCCAAATGAACCTGCTGTTCCATGACCTCCAACCATAGAAATTGATCCAGTACATAATCCTAATAATGGATTTAAATTAAATAACTTTGCTAATGTTGCACCTACTATATCTTGAGAAATAACCAATAATATAGCTACTCCTAAAAATATAGCTACCTTTATTCCTCCACTTTTTAATATCTTAAAACTCGCAGTAAATCCTACACTTGCAAAAAACACAGTCATAAATAAATTTTGAAGAGTTGTATCTAAAGTTATTGTTGCTATATTTGTTACTTTTAAAATCAACATAACTATTGCAAATAAAAGCCCTCCAATAACAGGTGCAGGTATACAGTATTTGGATAGAAATTTAACTTTTTTTCTAAGATATGTTCCTAAATAAAATACTATAGTTACTAATGCCATAGTTTGAAAAATATCTAAATTTAACTCCATAACACTTCCCCTTTTTTCTTTATTTTTCCTTTAAATAAAACTTAATTATATTTTTGTATTAGTATATTTTATACCTCTTTATATTTTTTTGCAAATTCTTGCTATGCTTGAATATTAATTTACTGTTGATAAATTTAATTCATTATTACATAATATATACTAAATTAAAAACTTTCTTTAATTTAAGGAGATGAAATAAATGTTAGATAATAAAGAAACTTCTCATACTTTATTATGTCCAGTATGTGGAGAAGAAATGATAGAATTTAAATATGGCTATGATCATGGTGTTCATGGAAAAGTTTATTTTAAGTGCGAATATTGCGGTCATAAAGAAAGCAAAATTTTGTAGTTATTATAAATTTTTATCACTTTTTTTAAAATTTCGTCATAAAGTATATCATAAAGAATTTTACGAAGGGATATACTTTTATGTACAATAAAAAAATAGATGACTGTATGGACTACGATGATTGCATAAATAATCCATCAAAATTATCATGTAATATCGCTTGTCCTGATACCAAGAAAAACTGTTATGAATCTTATAAAGTTTTTGCTCCTCAAACTTACGCTAAAGCATGCATAGCTTTACAACCTTATCAAAATTTATTTAATATAAGCGATGCATTTGTTGCTGGAACAATATTTAAGGATCTTTATAGTCCTTATTGTGCTATTAAGTACTCTGAGGAGGTAAAAAAATGAAACAACGTGAATATTTAGATGCAATTAGAAAATTACAGTTTTTTGCACTTGATTTAAATCTATATTTAGATAATTTTCCTGATTGTAAAGAAGCAACTGATGACTTTAAATTAATTTCTTCTAAGCTTAAAAAATTAGTTTGGGACTATGAACAAGAATATGGCCCTTTAACTAACTTTGGATCAGCTTGTATTCAAAATCCAAATGCATGGCTTAATACACCATGGCCTTGGGAAAAAGAAGCTAATAGGGAGGATTAATTTATGTGGTATTATGTTAAAACTTTACAACATCCTGTTAATTTAAAATCTTGTGATTTAAATATGGCAAAGCTTTTAATTACTCAATACGGCGGACCTGATGGTGAATTAAGTGCTGCTCTTAGATATTTAAATCAAAGATATTCAATGCCTACAAATAAATCTAAAGGGCTATTTACTGATATAGGAACTGAAGAAATGGCTCATGTAGAAATGATAGGAACTATGGTTTATCAATTAATGGATAATGCTTCTATAGATCAAATAAAAGCTGCTGGATTAGCTGGACACTATGCAGATCATGGTAAAGCTTTATTCTATACTGACGCTACTGGAAACCCATGGACTGCAACTTATATACAAGCAAAAGGCGACGTTATTGCCGATATACACGAGAATATGGCTGCTGAACAAAAGGCTAGAGCTACTTATGAATGGTTAATGAACTTAACGGATGATGCTGAAATTAAAAAGATTTTAGGATTCTTAAGAGAAAGAGAAGTTGTTCACTATCAAAGATTCGGTGAAGCTTTAATGGATATACAGGATAATGTTAAACCTGGTAAATTTAGCTGTAAATAATTAATTCTTAATATAAAATAAATCCGTAAATATATTTTAATATATTTACGGATTTATTTTATATTATATTTGTCAACCATATACTATTCAGCTAACTATTGAAAGTCCTATTTATAAAATAGTATCTTTTTTATTTAATCATAAAATATTTCTTATATATTTAAGCTTTCTTTTATAGCCTGTACAACTCCACATTCATCATTGCTTTTAGCTATAAATCTTGCTACTTTTTTCAAATCATCATGAGCATTATCCATAGCATAACTATGATATGCACTATCCATCATTTCTAAATCATTTAAATAGTCACCAAAAACCATTGTTTCTTCATGCTTAATTCCTAGCTTTTCTTGAATCTTCTTAATTGCAAGTCCCTTATTTACTCCTTTAGCCATCATATCAAGCCAAATTTCACCTGATACGCAAATTTGAGCTTTATCTCTATAGTCATCAAAATACTTATTACTATTTCCTTCTGAGCCACTAAAGTCGCAAATTGTTACCTTTAATATATCATCCTCAACTTTAGTTAAATCTTCTACTACTTCATATCGTGCATAATACTTCTCAGTTTGTTTAATTAATCTTTTATCTCTACTTTCAATATATGCTGAGTTTTTACCACAAAGAATTATATAGGCATTCTCTATAGTTCTTCCTACTTTAATTAGCTCTAATGCAATTTCCTTATCTAAAGAATTTACAATAAGCTCCTCTCCCCTATAAACTACAAATGTACCATTTTCAGCTATAAACATCATATTATTATCTAGTCCCTTAAATCTTTCTAAAAGATTATAATACTGTCTACCACTTGCTGCTGCAAAAATTATATCCTTCTCTTTTAACTTATGAAATACATCATAAAATCCATCTTGTATTTCATTGTTAGATTTTAATAATGTACCATCCATATCTGTTGCTATTAACTTAATCATATGTATTACTCCTTTTACTGACTACTTTATAATATATTTTTCAGTACATTTTCTAAATATATTTAATTCTAAAAGTATAACTTTAAACAATAATTCACTATATATTTACAATAAACTTACTTTAGCTTATTACAATTATATTATAATTTCGTTAATACTAACATAACAAATTAAATTTAATAAAAAATAGAGCTTAAACTTTTTGTATAAAGCCTAAACTCTAATTTTTCTTTATTAAATATTTTATATTAATAGTTTTTTGTTTATAAAACTTTATGTTTCTTTGATATTAATCAATGAGCAGCAACTAATCTCTTCCATCTTACTTTTATATAATTTAGGATATACTATATTACTTGATACTATTTGAATCCTTATTCTTTTATACTTAAATATATAGCATCCACATTGCTTATTAAAACTTAAAGATACATTATCTATACCAATTTTTAAATTTATTATTTTTTTACTTGTTGATGATTCCAATCTTATTTCATCTTTCTCTAAATCATATATAAAAATATTATAATATGGTAATTTTACTGTTCTACAAATAAATAACGCTAATAAACTTATAGATATTAATAATCCTAATAAACTATTAATTATATTAGGGTTTATTACTGGGTTTAATACTAAGTTTAGTAATAATAGACTTTCTATACCATATCCACTAATATCTCTATAGAATAC
>JAFNXG010000065.1 GCA_017383505.1 Clostridium sp. | reverse complement strand
CCTACTAGTCCACCTTAGACAGGTAAAAAAATCTTACTACTTAAATGATTTTTGGGTACAGGTTGCCTAATTAGTACGCCAAAAGTCATCAGTGAAAAATAGAGAATTTTAAAATAGGAGGTGTAAAGATTAATTATTGGTAAAAATGTTTAAATATTGATATTATTTATGTATAATTAAATATATAAATTAATGAATATTAGAATATTTTACGAGGTAGTTTATTTTTTAATGCTTGATAAATTTGAATTTTATGATTAGTTTAAGTTAAATGAAATTATTATCAAAAGTAAACTAAATGTTTTTTATTGTATGGAGGTACTATGGAACAGATTATTGAAGCTAAGTCACTACTGAAAACTAAAGACTTATTGTCAATTCTTGCTGAAAGTATCTATAACCCTACAGAGGAAAGGTTAAATAATCGAGCAGATAAGTACATTACAGATTCGAATACAGCAATATTTGCAATTAAAAATAATGATACATATAAAGGTATTATTATTTTAGATATCAGTAATATTAAAGAAATTATAATACTTCAAATTGCAGTTACTAAGAGTTGTCAAAAATCAGGTATTGGTAGTTCTTTGATTAATTATTGTATTAAGACATTTCAACCTAATAAAATTGTAGCTGAAACAGATGATGATGCTATTGGATTTTATAAAAATTTTGGTTTCGATATATTATCCTTAGGTGATAAATATAGCTTGGGTATAACAAGATATAGATGTATTTTAAAATGCAAACAGAAAAAATAGTTACTTAATAATCTTAATTTATTTTGAGCGTTAAATTCTAATTTGTAAAGTAGATTTTGTAAACAATTTCAATAAATAACGAACTAAAAGGGTCAACAATTTATCTTATGAAATTTAGAGATAAAATAACAAAATATATTTAAGCATATGAGAACTGTATTGAAATATTAAGTTATCTGTTAAAGAGCGAATATAAGTTATTTATAATATCCAATGGTCAAAGAATTTATAGTGAATATGAATTAAGGAAAATTGGATTAATTGAATATTTTAGAGATATATTTTTTTATTCAGATGTAGGATACTTTGAACCCCATGAAAGAATATACGATGAAGCTTTTAAAAAATTTAATATTAAAGCGTGTGAAACAGTATTTATAGGGAATGAGTGGAATACGGATATTAAAGGTGCTTTAAAGTACAATATTGATGCTATCTACATTCATAGTAATCTGTCAAAGGATTATGAAAGGGATGAAAGTGTTAAATATATTTTAGATGGGAATTTACTGGAGTTAAAAAATATTTATAGATAAAAAGAAAACTAAAAAAATAGAATTAGTTCAAAATGTATATAAAGTAATTTATAATAAGTAAGTTTAATTGTATTAAGAGTTTATATATTTTGAATTATGTATAAGGTATTCAAAGTATAAAATAAATATAAATAAAAGAGTAAGAGAGGTTAAAAAGATGAACAAAATTTTAGTATCAGGATTAATTAATATTGAAACAACATTAAAGGTTAAAGGATTTCCAATTGATTATTTTCCAATAGATTATCCTTTTTTCGGAATAAATTCATCGGTATCTGGTGTTGGTGTTAATATCACTAAAGCTTTAAGTACTCTAAATGAAGAGGTTAAAGTAGTGTCTTTAATAGCTAGAGATGATGATGGAGAGAGAGTAATAAATACTTTTAAAAAAGAAGGCTGGAGTACTGAGTATATAAGTACTGATTTAAAAAGTACACCACAATCTATAGTTTTATATGACCCAACAGGGAAGAGATCGATTTATTGTGATTTAAAAGATATTCAAAATAAAACATTGGATGAAGAAGTGCTAGAAAAGGCAGTCGAAGATTGCTCTGTAGTAATAGCGTGTAATATAAATTTCTCAAGACCTTTATTAAAAGTAGCAAAAAAGAAAGGTGTATTAATCGCTACAGATGTACATGTTTTAAGTAATATAGAAGATGAATATAATAGGGATTTTATGGAGAATGCAGATATTTTATTTTTAAGTGATGAACAAATTCCTTGTGAAAGCAAGAAGTTTATAACGCAATTAAAGAATAAGTTTAATGCTAAAATAATTGTTATGGGACAAGGTAAAAAAGGTGCTATGATGTATGTTCGTGAAGAAGATAAGTTATACACAATTGATGCAGTGGATACAAGAGAAGTTGTAAATACAGTAGGAGCTGGAGATGCATTATTTAGTTCATTTATTCACTATTATATAAAGGGAAATAGCCCAATTGAAGCATTAAAGAGAGCTGAAGTGTTTGCGTCATATAAAATAGGAGAAGATGGTGCTGCAAATGGATTTACTACAGAAGAAAATATAGAAAAAATGTATAAAGAGTTAAGATTCAATATTGAAATAGAGTAATTTTAAAATATGACATCTATAATTAGTTTAAAGTAAATGGTACCCTATCACTATAGAAATTTAATAGTGGAGTGTATTTATTTGTAAGCGTAAAAAAAATTAACTAACACACAAATAGTAATTAGGGGGATAGAAATTTGTTTTCTGAAAGAAGAGAATTGAAAGTACTTCTTGTAATTGGGATATTTGTTATTCAACAAATAACAAGTAAATTTGCTGGATTTATAGCAAATTTATTCAATTATAATACAATAGATAAAGATGGTGTATTTGCATGGATTTCTGTTCATCATATTATACAATTGCTTGTTGGATTGGTTATAATAATATTCTTATCTAGGAAATTAAATCTAGATTTTAATTTAAAAATTGGAAGTATAAAGATTGGTGTAAAATATATTTTAATATTTTCATCAATAATGTTTATATATGTAATACTTACTTATATAAGTGGATATTATTTTAATAAAATTGCCCCATATAACTACAAATTGAATACAAAAAATATTATTTGTACTTTGGGGTTTCAATTTTTTTTATCTGGTACATCAGAGGAAATATTATTTAGAGCATTGCCTATAACATTATTAATATTTATATTTGGTACCAATAAAAAGATTAGTATAAAAACTTGGAATATTCCATTAGAAATAATTATCTCAGCATTATTTTTCTCCATTGCACATATAAGTTGGTCTTTATATCCATTTATTATAAACCTAGATTTATTTCAATTAATTTATGCTTTTGTTCTAGGTATAGCCTATGGTTATGCATACATACGAAGCCAGAGTATAGTTTATCCTATATTAATGCATAGTATAAGTAATGTATTAATGGTAGGTATAGGATATATTTTTGTATCTTTATAATAAAAAAATACGTAATTAAATAAAATTTTTATTAACTGATAGTAAAAATTTAAGTTAGCGAATAGATTTGAAATAATATGATGTTAAAGGTCACTTTCATAACAATCTTTAAGTTAATCTAAATATACACATTATTATATTTAATCCCTAGCACCGTCTTTTGGTGATATTTACTGGTGCTAATGAGGACTAGAAAGGCTTCCTGTCCTCTAATTAGCAACTAAGGAAATGTTACTAAAAGTGTCCCTGCTGAAAAAAGTGGAGGAGCATATCATTACTATTTGTCCACTTTTATTCTAAATCTTAATAAATTAAAATTGTTTATCAAATTAAATCTATAAATTAAACTTAATATCCCCAGGTTTTAAGTATCCAGTTTATATCTCCTTTGTTACGAACTAAAATCCATTGCCAGTCGCTATAAGTATCGTTAGGATTTAAGCTACCATCGCCACCTGATGAACCTACATCAAAATTTGATAATAAAACTATCGCCTCATCAGCATTATATTGACTTGCCCACGAACTTGCTGATGATAGGTTAATATCATCGTCATACCATAAATCCGTTAATTTGCAGCCTCTAAAACCAAATTTAAATTGACGTTTAGCAGTTATCATTGCTTTTTCAATATCTTTTTTACTATATACTTCGGATTCATTGATAATCTGATTAACATTTTTTATATTTCCAAACATGAAAGTATTAATGAGATATAATACTAAAATACCTATACTCATTATCAAAATTAAACTTATAAATTTTCTTTTTTTATTCATTGCTCCCTCCCCAATACTAAGTGTAAAATAATTTAATACTATTAGTAATTAGTTTATATTTTTATTATACTGGAATTATATATCGTAATTCCAATATAATATGTAAATAAAAATACCTTTATACAAATATTCGTTTAATACTTTTAAAATCCTTTATTTTAGTATAATTAAATAGATAAACGAATTAATTATTAAGCTTTGAATTTATAGCCTGTTGTAGTAAAAATAACTTCGATGTTGAAATGCAGCAAATAGAGACTGGTAAATATAAAAAGAAGATATATCATATGCAACATATAAATGCCTACCATAGTAGATTAAACAATTTATATTTAATAGTAAATAATGTTTAATGTTTACCATTATTTGTTTATAATTAAATAAGAAAGTAGTGTGTAATCGTATTAAATTATTCATCAAATAGGAGGAGATTATGGAAGGTTTACAATCATTTAAAGGATGGGATTATTTTAAATTTGCAATACTTATTTTTGCAAGTATGTGTATTGAATTAATATATGGTATACTACTTGAGCCTCTGATATATGGAGTACAAATGCAAAAGTGGAGCCCAGAACAAATGATAATTCATTGGAGTTTAACTTGTATATCTTGGAGTATAGCACTATATTTTATTTTACTATATGTACAGAGAAAAGTAGAATTTTCTATTAAGGGTAATAGTAAAAAAGTAGAGGTATGGAGGTGGAGTGTAATTATTGTATGTATTATACTTTGCATTGTATCGTCATATATTTCATGGAATGGATTTAAGCCAGCTAAAGAATTTATTAATTTAGGATTGTTTAGGTTTATTTTTCAGTACTTATATTACTTTTTTGAAACATGTATGTTTACTGGAATTATTATATTTGGACAACTCGCTTGTGAAAAATGGTTTAAAAATTCTAATATTCCATATGGCGGAATAATATGTGCATTAACATGGGGTGTAATACACATTGCTACCAAAGGAAATATTGTTATAGGTATGGTATCAATGTTTTTAGGATTTATGTTTGGATCCGCATATCTATTACTGAAAAGAGATGCTATTAAAACTGTGATAGTATTGTTTTTAATGTTTATATTATAGGAATTAGAATTTTAATAGTATGTAAGTTAGTCACTATATAATTAATAAAAAAATACAAATTTAATGAGTGAATTTTTAGGAATAGTCTTAATAAATTTTAAAAATTAATAAATATTAGTAATATTATGAGAGCTGATATTTTTCGGGAGGATATATGGGAGCAGAAGATAAATCAGAAAAAGCTTATGATAAAAAAGCTGATAATTATAATAACACTTTTGATGGAAGATTTACAGAAAAATTCAAACAGATTTTACAAAATGAAGTTGTTTTACAAAAAAATTATAAGCTTTTAGATGTCGCTTGTGGTAACGGAGAATTGGTAAGCAGATTTTTAAAAAATAATGATATTAAAGGCTTTGGTATAGATATTTCAGGTAATATGATAAAAAATGCCAAACTACTATGTCCACAGGGAAGTTTTAAAAAAAGCAATTGCGAGCACACTGGATTTGAGAGAAATTTTTTTGATGTAATAACAGTAAGTGCAGCTTATCATCACTTCCCTAATGTACATTTATTTGCAAAAGAATGTCATAGGATATTAAAAAAAGACGGTCGCTTATATATAGCAGAAGTTTACTTACCTAATGTTTTGAGACTACTTATAAACCCCTTTATTAAGTTGTCTAAAGAAGGAGATGTTAAGATTTATTCGACTTTAGATATCATAAGTAATTTTG
>JAFNXG010000064.1 GCA_017383505.1 Clostridium sp. | reverse complement strand
ATACCATGATTCAGGTGTTTCTATTGGCTCTTCTCCTCTAGCATTTGTTTTATTATCATCATTTGATGTATCTCCATTATTAAATCTATCTGGGAATATTTGATATACAACTGCTTCTTTCATCCAGTCTGGAGTTTTATAATCTTTATCATAAACAGTTAATTGGAATGATAAACCATTTCTATCTCCTACAGTTCCGCTCTTTCCTTCATAACCATCTTCAACATAATATTTTACTGTGTCTCCATCACCAGCAATGAACTTATAACCATAAACTCCTATTTCATTTGGAGTAAATGTAGCTTCCCAAACATCAAATTCTTTCTCGTCAACAGTAATTGTTGATACCTTTTCCATATTATAAAGATTTGATCCATTTGTATTTGCATTTCTTACTAATACTCTAGCATATTGTAAGTCATTTTTTTGTGCATGCATTCTTACTGTAACATCAGTTCCTTCAGTAACTGCTCCAAATGGGTACTTATATAAACTATCCCAAGAATTGTGATATAACATATTACCATTTACTTGTCCATCAAATTCTCCAGTTATAGGAGCATCTACTTTTGTAGTTATTTCTTTTGAATTACTATCAAAAGTAATTGTTACGTCACAAGTATCTGGAACATTTATACTAACATTTTCTCCGTTATCACCATATGATTCATCCCAAGAATCTCCAACAGTTACCTTAAATTCATAACTTCCTTTAGGTACATTCTTTAAAACGGTACTATATATACCATCAAATTTATGATCATATAATTTTAGTGTTGAAGTTGCTGGATTCCACTCAGTATCCTCTCCCATAGCAGTTTGTATTGTACCAGCTAGTCTTGGTCTCATATCCTCTGTATATACTGGAGTATAATTTGTACTATCTTTAATTAAGTGAGTTTTATCACTATAATAGAAAGTAACTTCTGTTTCTTCTGCTAAAACTAAATTAATATTTACTCCATCAGCAATACCATCTTGACCATAATTTTCACTCCATCCTCCAAATGCAACCTTATATTCATATTCACCTGCAGGTATAGTTGCTGTTAATGTGTAAAAATCATCTCCTAACTCTTCAAAAACAGTTATCTCAGATGCTGGATTCCACTCTACTTCTACACCACCTGATACTTCATCTTGAAGATTTCCTACTAAAACTGGAACTCTGTCATTTTCAGTATTTATATCATCATCTGAGTCTGATGATATTTCTGGCATAGTATAATATACATTTGCATCACCTTGCTTAATGTATACATTAACTTCTCCACTATGATTAGCATAAGCTAAATCAACTATTTTATCTGATCCATCCTTGTCCCAGTTATCAGTTCTAATTATAAAAGCTGCTGTTTTTGTTTCATTAGTTACATTTCCATGCTCAAATGTAGCTATTTTACCAAAATCATCACTTTCTGTAAAAGCAGGCGTTGGATAAGCATCTCCACCAGCTCCACCTGGTAACCAATTCCATAGGTTCCACCCATCATAATCTCCATTAGGTCTATTATAATGAACTTTTACTGTTAATTTATCTAAATTTCTATAAAGTTCATTTTCTTCTATAGATTTTGGCTCTTCTGGAGCACCGTATGTTACTACAATTTCCTTTTCTCCGTTAGATAAATCGTATATAACGTTTCCAGTTGCTTTTTCAGCCCATTCATTGTCATCTGTAGATTTTCTAATAATAAATCCTAATTCCCCAGTCTTAGGTAACTCTAATACTGTATATACACCTTTATCATCTTGGAATAAAAATGGCATTCCACTTGTTGCACCATCTACTCCCCAAGCATGAATATTCCATCCTGAATAATCTGCATCTTCTTTGAAAAATCTGACTTTAATTTTTTGTAATTCTTTAGTATCTGCATTAACCCAAACATTAGAAAACGTTATCAAGTTTAAGCAAAAAAATACTAAAGTCATAAGCGCTAATTGCATCTTATACTTCATTATCCCACTTTTCTTCATAATTCTCTCCCCCTTTTTTTTCTTAAAGACTAAAATTAATTTTACAGATTATAAAATTAATCCATTTTGTCTTTTGATTTACTTACCTTACTATTGTAAATCTTTACTTAATAATTTTCTACACTTTTTTTAATTTTTGTATAATATTACAAATTTTATAAAAATAAAAATTTACACTTGTCTTTTTGTATCTTATCATGATATAATTAAAGTTTACCCAATTTAATAAAGTAATTATCAATAAATAAAAATAAATGGCAAATTAAAATTTATGTAATACTCTAATTTGCCATCTCTTTATTGTTCTTATATTAATCTGATCCTAAATTAATTCCTAACATTCCCGAAAGAATACCAACTAATACACAAAGTGAAAATTTCATTAAATCATATGATCCTAAAGTAGCTTCTGCTCCAAATAAGATTCCTATTGCATATAAGGCTATGTAAAATAGTACACCAACTGAAAGACCAATTAACCATCCCATTTGTCCATGTAGTTTAGCTGCAAACACTGTTCCAAATACTAAAGAAATACTAGTAATAGAAATCATAGCAATACTATACATTTTTGGACTAATGTCTACAAAAGTCATTACTAATGATAAAATCGCTGCCAATAAAATAGCTAATGCAACAGCTCCAACCACACCTTTTAAAACATTTTCAAAATACTCTTTCCAATCCATATAAGAACACCCCCTTTTAGTTCATTCTATGAACTAAAAGGGGGTAATATTCTTTATTATGCAACGTCCTTGCTTAATTTTTGAGCAATTGCATTTCTAGTTATTCTAAATCTAACTCTATCTGGACCTGATTGGATAACCATTTGATCATCTTCTATAGTTATAATCTTTCCAACTATTCCGCCTCTAGTTAAAATTTCATCATTTACTTTTAATTCTGAAAGCATTGAATTATACTTCTTAGTTCTTTTCTTTTCTGGAAGAATTAATAAGAAATACATAATTGCAAACATTGCAACTAAAGGTAATAATGTAGCTAAAAGTGATGCCATTTAAATCCCTTCCCTTCAAGTTTATCTTTAAAAGAATATATTGTAATAATTATCACTTGATAAATACTATACTTTATTTAGATTTATATGTCAATTATATGAATATTTAATACAATAAACTTTAATAATTTGTTAACAAAACTTTTTTACCTTACTTTTTTATATTCCAAGCTTTAAGCTTTTGCTCTTTAAATTCGCTATAAGTTCCATTATCAATAGCAGCTCTTATATCTTCCATTAATTTATTATAGAAGTAAAGGTTATGTAATACACATAATCTTAAAGCAAGCATTTCTTTTGCCTTAAATAAATGTCTTATATAACTTCTTGTATAATGCTTACATGCAGGACATTCACATCCCTCATCTATTGGTCTTTCATCTAATTCAAACTTAGCATTCATTAAATTTATTTTACCTTCACCAGTAAATACGTGTCCATGTCTACCATTTCTAGCTGGAAGTACACAGTCGAAGAAGTCTACTCCTCTATCTACTGCTTCTAAGATATTTTCTGGAGTACCAACACCCATTAAGTATATTGGTTTATCTTCTGGTAAATGTGGAACTACTGCATCAATGATTCTATACATTTCTTCATGAGTTTCTCCAACTGCTAATCCACCAATAGCATATCCATCCATATCTAATTTTGCTAAATGCTTAGCATGTTCTATTCTTATATCTTCATAGCATCCACCTTGGTTAATACCAAAAAGCATTTGCTCTTTATTTATTGTTTCTGGTAATGAATTTAATCTCTTCATTTCCGCAATACATCTATCTAACCATCTATTTGTTCTTGCAACTGAATTTATTACGTATTCTCTAGTTGATGGATTTGGTATACATTCATCAAATGCCATAGCTATAGTAGATGCTAAGTTACTTTGAATTTGCATTGACTCTTCTGGTCCCATAAATATTTTTTTCCCATCTATATGAGAGTTAAAGTAAACACCCTCTTCTTTTATTTTTCTCATAGATGATAATGAAAATACTTGGAATCCACCTGAATCTGTTAATATTGGTCTATCCCAATTCATAAACTTATGTAATCCACCCATTTTTGCAACTACTCTATCAGATGGTCTTAAATGTAAGTGATATGTATTTGAAAGCTCAACTTGGCATCCTATTTCCTTTAAGTCCATTGAAGAAACTCCACCCTTAATTGCAGCTAAAGTTCCAACATTCATAAATACCGGTGTTTCTATTGTTCCATGAGGTGTTTCAAATCTACCTCTTCTTGCTTTACCGTCTTTTTTTAACAGCGTATATCTTTTACTCAAAACTTCACGTCCTTTTTAACTTATGTATTATTATTTTATTATCATTGAATCTCCAAAAGAGAAGAATCTATATCTTTCTTTTACAGCTTCATTATAAGCATTCATTACTTTTTCTTTTCCAGCTAAAGCTGAAACTAACATTATTAATGTTGATTCTGGTAAATGGAAATTAGTTATAAGCTTATCAACTACTTTAAACTCATATCCTGGATAAATAAATATATTAGTCCATCCACTTTGTGCTTTAACAAAACCATTTTCATCTCCAATAGTTTCTAATGTTCTTGTAGACGTAGTTCCAACAGAAATAATTTTGTTTCCACGCTTCTTTGTTTCGTTAATTATTTTTGCATCTTCTTCTTCTAAATGATAGAATTCTGAATGCATAACATGCTCATTTACATCATCAACTTTAACTGGTCTAAATGTTCCAAGACCTACATGTAATGTAACATAAGCAATATTTACACCTTTTTCTTTTAACTTTTCTAAAAGTTCTTTTGTAAAGTGTAATCCTGCTGTTGGTGCTGCTGCAGAACCTTGTTCCTTAGAATATACTGTTTGATATCTTTCTCTATCATCAAGTCTTTCTGTTATATATGGTGGAAGCGGCATTTCACCTAATTCATCTAAAACTTGTTCAAAGATACCATCATAAGAGAATTCTATTATTCTATTTCCCTCTTCAACAATATCTACAACTTTACACTTTAACTTGCCATTACCAAATGTAAATTCAGCTCCAATTTTAGCTCTTTTACCTGGCTTTGCTAAGCACTCCCACTTATCCCCTTCAATTCTTTTTAAAAGTAAAAATTCAATTTTACCTCCACTTTCTACCTTTTCTCCAATAATTCTAGCTGGCATTACTCTAGTGTTATTTAAAACTAAAGTATCTCCTGGATTTAAATATTCTATAACATCATAAAAATGCTTATGCTCTATTTCTCCAGTAGCTTTATCTAAAACCATTAATCTAGAATAATCTCTTTTTTCTAATGGATGCTGAGCTATAAGCTCTTCTGGTAAGTAAAAATCAAAATCACTTGTTTTCATTAATATATCTCCTAACTTTCAAAAAAACTAGTTTGTCTTTTTGTAACTTTTTTGCCTCGTTCTCTTCCTAAATGGCTATAGGCCTTATCTGTAGCTGTTCTTCCTCTTGCTGTTCTAACAATAAATCCTTTTTGAAGAAGATAAGGTTCATAAACGTCCTCTATTGTTCCTAGCTCTTCACCTATAAAATAAGATAATGTTTCTATACCTACAGGTCCTCCGTTAAAGTTGTCAATAATAGCTTCTAGTATCTTATTATCAACTCTATCAAACCCTTGAGCATCTACTTCTAAAAGTTCAAGAGCAGCCTTTGCTTCCTTATAGCTAATTAAAGAATCTGAATAAACTTCAGCATAATCTCTAACTCTCTTTAATAGTCTATTTGCAATTCTTGGTGTACCTCTAGAACGTCTTGCAATTTCATAAGCACCTTCCTCTGTTATATTACATCCTAATACAAATGAAGAACGTACAATTATTTCTTTTAACTGTTCCTCTGTATAATATACCATATCACAAAGAACACCAAATCTATCTCTTAATGGAGAAGTTAACATACCTATTCTAGTTGTAGCTCCAATTAAAGTAAACTGAGGTAAGTCTAATCTAATAGACTTAGCTGCTGCTCCCTTTCCTATAACTATATCTAAAGCATAGTCTTCCATTGCAGGATAAAGTATTTCTTCAACACTTCTATTTAATCGATGAATTTCATCTATAAATAAAACATCATTATCTTTTAATGTTGTTAATATAGCTGCTAAATCCCCTGCTCTTTCTATTGCAGGTCCAGATGTTATTTTTAAATCTCCTCCCATTTCCTTAGCTATAATATTAGCTAAAGTTGTTTTTCCTAAACCAGGAGGTCCATATAATAATACATGATCTAATGCTTCATCTCTTCCTTTTGCAGCCTTTATAAAAATATTAAGTCTTTCCTTTACTTTATCTTGGCCTATATACTCATTAATTTTTTGAGGTCTTAAACTTAATTCACTATTCCCATCTTCCAGAATCTCATCTGGTGTGATAATTCTTTCCAAATCTATCACCTCTATCCCATTAATACTCTTAAACATTCCTTAATAATATTTTCTACAGATTCTTGTCTATTAACTTTCTTTAATGCACTTTCTGCTTCTTTTTCTGAATATCCAAGTGATAATAACGCTCCAAGCGCTTCCCCTATGGCATTTGCATTAGTTGGTATAATATCTTCAAATCCTTCTTGAATGTCAACACCTTCAGAAACTTCATCTGTTTTAATCTTATCTTTAAGTTCTAATATTATTCTTCCTGCTGTTTTCTTTCCAATTCCAGGAGCTCTACATAAATGTTTATCATCTTCCATGATTATTGCATATTTTAAGTTATTTATTCTACTTATTGAAAGCAAAGATAAAGCTGCCTTTGCTCCTACTCCACTTATTGAAATAAGAAGTTTAAACATTTCTAATTCTTCTCTATCTTTAAACCCATATAATCCAATAAAATCTTCTCTTACTATTTGCTCTAAATATAATTGAACCTCTTCAGATACCTTAGGCATTTCTGCCATTGTTGCTCCCGAAGTAAATATTTTATATCCTATACCATTATTCTCTATAATAACATAATCTTTATTTATTCCAATATATTTTCCCTTAATATATTCGTACATTTTTATCCCCCTTAATCTAATTAAAAATTAGATTATACTTGTGCTCTTATAACTAAATTTTCATAAAAGTTTTAAACTTTATTTTTATAAAAATATTACTTTAGCCTACATTATACTTTATCATTTAAATATAATTTTTTCAATAAGAAAGAGTTACCCTATTTATAAAGTAAACTAGGATAACTCTCTTTTTACTTAATACTCTATTGTCCTGTAAGTGGATCTCCATATGGTTCCATAATATCTATAGACTCAGCATTGGTAAATATATTGTCTATTGCATAATCAAAAGTATTTATCTCATTAGGACTATATAAAAGCTTTGAAATTAACTCGTCTTTTTCATCTTGGAAAAGGGATTCTTCTTGTATCTTTTCTATTATATCTACAGTACTATATAATCTACATTGCCCTTCTTCTACTCCTATTTTATAAGAAATTACATTAGCAATATCATCAAAATCCTCTGTTAAGTCTTCATATGCTCCAACAACATCATTGTCTCTTGTTTTAAAATAATAGTAATTATTAATATAAGCTTTTGCTGTTCCTTTATCATCAAATCCTTTTATATTTCCACTAGGCATAACTACTAAAAATTCAAATTTGGGCATAATGCTCATATCTCTTCGCCTCCTTAGATGCTTATATTAGTATTTTTCCTCTTACTTTAGAATGTTATACAAACTGTATTTTCCTATAATGAAAGAGATTATAAATATAAACATTTTATATTTATAATCTCTTCATGTAAAAATATATAGTTTTAGGGTATATTAAAAATCACTTAAAGTGATTTATGGGATAAGCTCTATGAAATATATGCAGTTAATTTTTCAACTGCTTCATCTTTAGTATCATAACAATGTTTAAATTGCTTTATTTCTTCTAAATCTTCACCTTTTAGAAAACTTATATCTCTACTTTCTCTATATACATCATCTTCATCTTCAATTATTAAATTTCCATCACTATCTGATTTATATATTGCAAAATAACCATCTTTTTCACCTATGTAATATTTATTTGGTTCAAATACATTTGTAATTTTATCCTTTTTAAAAACTACTTTTTCATCATATAATTCTTCTAATGTATATCCATTAGCTTCAAAGAATCCTATAATGAACTGTTGATTGATTTCAGTTAAGATAGAATTTTCTTCTTTAAATTCAGATACACTTTGTTCTTTTTCAACTACCCCATCACTCATTAATACTAAAATCATATCATCATCTAAAGCATTAGTATTATTATATACTGTCTTATCTTTAGTATTATTTTGAGTATATTTAGGGTTAGTAAATCTATCTACAATGAAATAAGTTCCAAAAAAACTTATTAATAATGCAAAAACTATTACTCCTGAAAGTATTGCTATTTTTTTATTTATATGTTTATTTTCTCTATTTTCAAACTTATTATTCATGAACATCACTCCTTAGCTATAATTCTTGACAATTCTTAGAAGTATATTCATGACTTTTTTAAAAATTTTAAAAAAAATAAAAGCTCTAATAGAGCTTTTACCATTCAATTGTTAATATAGTATAGTCTTCTTTTTTTAATGATATTCTATATCCTTCTGATAATAACCAGTTTACTAATTGTTTTTGAATCTCTTCACTTTCATCATCTATAGCAAGAATTGCACTAATTTTATTTACTCCCATATTCTTTCCAAGTTCAATATTTTCTTGTATCTTATCTCTGTGACTTTTAAATTTACTTTTCAAATCTTCACTTGAATTTTCCAATGAAACTCCCCCT
The DNA here is from genome assembly GCA_017383505.1 of Clostridium sp. Classification (GTDB taxonomy): domain Bacteria; phylum Bacillota; class Clostridia; order Clostridiales; family Clostridiaceae; genus Clostridium. Next base: position 199 of record JAFNXG010000064.1, on the reverse strand, counting down.
TATTATACTACTCTCCCTTTATCTAACCTATTCTATAGTACTGTTTAATTTATAGGCTTAATTTACTATAAATCAAAAGAAAGCCCTTTACTATAATATGACTATCCTAAAAAAAACATAACTAAAATTTTATACTTTTATTTATAACAGTTCTATAATCACTCTCTTGATTTATAATATATTATTGAGTATAATTTAT
>JAFNXG010000063.1 GCA_017383505.1 Clostridium sp. | reverse complement strand
GAATAAACTATTAAAGTTACTTTCCCATCTCTATTTTTTAAATATTTACCCTTATTTTTACTTCCTATTACATTAACTGATTTACCTACTTTTAACTCTTTAACATTACTTGAATTGCAATACTCACATTCATCATTAACAAATACTCTTTGGCAATCTAAACAATAATTCAATTTTTGCATTCTACATCTCCTCCATATAAACACTTTAAACATTTACATATTAAATTTATATGAAATACTTTTTTAGTATATAACTATTTTAAATTTTATTTTAACCTCTGAATATTTTATGAATATGAACCTTTCTAACTGTGGCTATATTATTTGCATGATCTCCTATCCTTTCAAGATTAGATAATAAATCAAAAAATATTACTCCAGCATTTGCAGAACATTGTTTTGAGTTTAATCTCATTATATTATTACTTCTAAATTTCTTATCAAGGCTATCTATATGTTCTTCGATATTTTCAGCTTTTCTCTTACACCCCTCATTAATATGAGAAAAACATTCTATTGCTATATCTAAAGATGATAATGTTGCTTCAAAAATTTCTTCTATTTCTGATACTGCTTCTTTAGATATTTCAACTTTATTATTTAACTTATTTATAGATAACTCAATTATGTTCTCTGCATGATCTCCTATTCTTTCTATATCATTAATTGTATGATATATTTCACTAACTAATTCCGCATTTTCTTTAGGTAAATTATGTTGTGATAACTCTATTAAATATTCTGTAATATCTTTTTCTAATATATTAATAATATTTTCATTTTTATATATAAGCTCTATATTCTGTTCCTCATCTGAAAAGAATGCTTTCATTGATAGCTTAAAATTATCTCTTGCAATTTTAGCCATTCTTATAGTTTCCTTAATAACTTGTGTACTTGCAACTACAGGTGTTTCTAAAAGTTTTTTATCTAAATATATAGAACCACATATTTCTTTCTCCTCATCATCTGGTAGAATCTTGTCTACAAATTTTACAAAGTATTGAGAAATTGGTAATACAACTATAGTTGTTAGTATATTAAAAATTGTATGTGCGTTAGCAACTTGCCTTCCTAAATTACTTGGAGTTAAATATATTACCATTTTTATTATATAAGCAGTAAGTGGCAAGAATATTATAGTTCCAAAAATTTTAAATAATAAATGTAGTAAGGCAGCCTTTTTTGCAGTCTTATTAGCAGTTAATGAAGCTAGTATTGCTGTAACACATGTACCTATATTACACCCTAATACTATAGGAAATGCTACATTTAGGTCTATAGTCCCTGCCGCCGCTAATGCAACTAATATAGATGTAGTTGCTGAAGAACTTTGAACAATAGCAGTCATTACTATACCAACTAAGACTCCTAATATAGAATATCTCCCCATAACTATTATTGCATCTTTAAATACACTTAACTCTGCTATAGGCTTCATAGATGATGACATTAAACCCATCCCCATAAATAATATTCCAAATCCAACTGAAATCACAGCAATATCTTTTACTTTCTTCTTTTTAGATATCAACATAAGAATTGCACCTATTCCTATAAATATAGGTGCTACTACTTCTAAATTAAAACTTACCATTTGTGCTGTTATTGTTGTCCCTATATTAGAACCTAATATAACTCCTGTTGCTTGTAATAATGACATAAGGCCAGCATTAACAAAACTAACTACCATAACAGTAGTTGCACTAGAACTTTGAATAACTGCTGTTACTACAGTTCCAACTAATATACCCATTATTTTATCACTAGTTATTTTTTCTAATATACTCTTTAGTTTTTCTCCGGCTATATTTTCAAGTCCGTCACTCATTAATTTCATTCCATATAGAAATAGTCCTAGCCCACCAAAAATTCCAGTGAAAATTTCAAAACTACTCATTTTTATAAATACCTCTCATTTCTTATTAATATTCCCTAAAATTTTTTATATCTTATAAAACTATATTCTTAATTAAACTAAATAAGTACCTATTAATAAAAACTACCTTATATTAATGATATTTAATTTATTATAAAAAGGTTGGAACTATACTCTAGTCCCAACCTAATATTAAAGTTAATTTATTCTTAATTCAGTTTCTGCATCAAAGAAGTGTAAAGCTTCTAAGTCAAATCCAAACTTATGCTTTTCTCCAGTTTCATATGGATGATGTCCTGGAACTGTAATAACTAAGTCTTTTCCGCTACTTAATTTAACATATAAAGTCTTTTCTTTTCCTAAAACTTCTATTACATCAACTGTACATTCAAATGAATCTTTTTCAGAATCTCCAACAAATCTTTCTGAACGAATTCCTAAATATACATCCTTACCATTATAGTTAGCTAATGCTTTTAAGTCATTATCTGAAGGTGTTACCTTAATTAAGCCATCTGCTGATACAAATTTATTTCCATCCATTTTACCTTTTATCATATTGATTGTAGGTGATCCGATGAATTTAGCAACAAACATATTTTGTGGTTTTTCATAGAATTCATATGGTTTACCAACTTGTTGAATCTTACCATCGTTCATAAGAACAATTTTAGTTGCCATTGTCATAGCTTCTACTTGGTCGTGTGTTACGTAAATAGAAGTTGTACCTAACGCTTTATGAATTCTAACTAACTCAACTCTCATGTGCTCTCTTAACTTAGCATCTAAGTTTGAAAGAGGCTCGTCCATTAAGAATACGCTTGGTTTTCTAACTATAGCTCTTCCTAAAGCAACTCTTTGTCTTTGACCTCCAGATATATCTGATGGCTTAGAATATAAATACTTTTCTATTTGAAGTAATTTTGCAGCCTCATTAACACGTTCATTAATTATATTTTTTCTTTCTTTTCTCATTGATAATGAAAATGCCATATTATCATAAACTGTCATATGTGGGTATAAAGCATAGCTTTGGAAAACCATTGCTATATCTCTATCCTTAGAAGCTAATTTATTAACTCTTTTTTCACCAAATATTAAATCACCCTCAGTAATTGAGTTAAGTCCTGCAATCATACGTAATAATGTAGTTTTACCACATCCTGATGGACCTAATATTACACAGAAATCTTTATCTTCAATTTCTAAGTTTATATTTCTTAGAGTAAAATCTTCTCTATTTTCATATTTTTTACCTATATTATTTAATGTTACCTTCATATCTACTATCTCCTATCCTATCCCTTTGTAGCCCCATTTGAAAGACCTGATACTAATTGCTTTTGTAATACAATAAATAGTATTACTATTGGTACTGCCGTTAAAAGTGCACCTGCTGTAAAGGCTGGTTGATTTATTGTTCTTTCATCTGATATAAGAGTTTGCAGACCTGCCGCTAATGTATAATCAGATGCTGAATTTAATAATACTCTTGGTAATAAGAAATCACCAAATGGTCCTATAAATGACCATAAACCTATTATTGCAAGCATTGGTCTTGCTATTGGCATAATGATTAAGCTATATATTTTCATACTAGAACATCCATCTATTTTAGCTGCATCATCAAGCTCTGTAGATATTGAATCTAAGTATCCTTTTAATATAATAGTATTACCTGCTATACCTCCACCAGCATATATTAATATTAACATCATTTGTCTACTAAATACTGGAATTATATCTGATGCTATAGAATACATTGTAAAGTGTGCTGTAATTCCAACGAAAGCTGGTATTGTTTGTATAAGCATAACTGTCATAAGGGATGCTTTTTTACCTTTAAACCTATATCTTGAATAAGCATATCCAGTAAATGAAACTATTATTATTACTAAGATTGCTGTTATAATACTTATATATAAAGTATTACCCATCCATTTTAAATAAAGAGTGTCTTTAAATAATGTTTCAAAGTGTTTAAATGAGAAACTAAACTTTCCACCTATTATAAGTCTATTTGCTTGTTCTCCATTAAATGATGATATTACTACTTGTGATATTGGCCATATTACTATAATTGCCCATGCTATTAAAAATACATAAGATATTGCAAGTGCAATTTTTCCTCCTACAGTAAGAGGTTGCTTATCAGAAAGATATAAATCACTTTTTTTCTTTTTAAATATACTCATCATTCCTACCCCCTCTTAAATGCATCTGTATTTCTATATCCTATATATGCAATTATCATAAGTGCTACAGAAATAACAACTGTAATTGTAGCTCCTATAGCTTGATAATTGTTCTCCATTGTTAATTTAAATATATAAGATATTAAAAGATCTGATGAACCTGCTAACTGACCATATTTACTTGGGTTAAAAGGACCTCCATCATTAAATAATGCTATAATACTATAGTTATTAAAGTTAAATGTGTATTGTCCAACTAAAAGTGGTGCTGTTTGGAATAATACTAATGGTACTGTTATCTTCGTTAATTTCTTGAAGCTTGTTGCTCCATCCATATCAGCCGCTTCATATAACTCTGCATTTATAGATTGAAGTACTCCTGTAGATAATAAGAATACATATGCACTACCAAGCCATGCTTGCATACAAATTAATGTTACTCTTATTACAAAAGGATCATTCTTTATTGAAAAGTCTGGTCCAAACACTTCTCTTAATGAGTTAACTATTGTACCTCCATCTGCTGCCAATATACTAAAGAATAGTATAGAAATAAATGCTGGTACTGCCCATGGTAAAAGGTATATTGATCTAAATAATACTTTACCTTTAATTCTATCGTTATTAAGAACAATTGCTAAGATAAATCCTAAAGCTACTGCTAAACTTGTAGCTCCAATAGTCCAAACTATTGTCCATCCTAATATTCTCCAGAAGACTGTTCCTACCATACCTTGTCCTAAGAAGATCATCTTGTAATTCTTTAATGCTTCCCATCCAAACTTAGCTTGAGTATCAGGTCCCATTCCTGTAAATGCTAAAAGTATAGTTGTAACAACTGGTATACATACTATAAAGATTGTTATTATAGCTGCTGGTGATAAAACTAAGTATGGGAATCCATCTTCAAATACTGTTTGTTTAGTTTCCACCCAAGTCTTATATCTACTACCTTTAATAGTGTCTTTTTCTACATTATTTGCGTCTTTAAAACATATAAACATTAAGAATATTCCTATTATAACTAAGAATATTGCTAATACACCTTCAATCATGAATATGATTGATCTATCTAGTCTACCACCCTCTGCTGCTAGTGTTAGAAGACCTGCTACACCATCTCCTCTATAGTTTCCGTAACCTAAAGCATATGGAATAGCCATAAAATATATATATAATGTTGCAAAGAACATAATTATCGCTTTTACATATTGTTTGTTAATTACTTGAGCTAAGCCTGGAATTAAGAATGTTATCCAAGATACCCAAGGCATAGTTTTTTCTGTTTCAATTGGATAAACTCTTCTTAAATCTGCTGCATTAATATTTACAGTATTAATTTTTTGTTTAACCGTTTTTGAAAGCTCATATTTTTTATTTTTTACTATTTCCTCATTATAAGTTTTTTCACATTCAAATGATTTTACTAATAAAGCTTCTTTATATCTTCTCTTTAATTCTTTTATTGTATTTTCTTTTGCTTGTGATGAAATTATACCTGATTTACATTTAGACTTAACTTCTTTTATTCTTTCTTGTAACTTCTTATTTTCTTCTTCTTTAAAAGTTTTAAATTCTGCATTAAATTTTTCATTATTTACATTTTTTAATTTTGAAAGCTTATCTTGAGCACTTTTTAATTCTTTTAAAGTCTCTTTAGCAAACTCAATTACTGGTGGTATTTGAGCTACTTCTAATTTACTTTGTTCATATATTAATTCTGCATCATAAGTTAATTTTGTATAATTTTTGTAAAAATTAACTGATTCTTTCGCTTTAAAAAGTCTTACTTGTAAGTTTTGAACATCCTTAGGCAGTGAAGTATCAATTTTTGATTTATAGTTTGATACTTTAACTTTTAACTCTCCTAGAAATACTCTTTCTTTATTCTTATATTCTTC
>JAFNXG010000062.1 GCA_017383505.1 Clostridium sp. | reverse complement strand
TATAACTAGATTTAATATATATCTTTCTTTTTTTAAAAGATATATTTATAATAGTATCATAATACATTTTAGGAGCGATTTTTATTTTATGAAAAAGATATTAACAGAATCAAATATTAAAAAACTACAAGAAGAATTAGAATATAGAATGACTGTAAGAAGAGCTGAAATAGCTAAAGAGAAGTTAATTGCAGCAGCTCATGGAGATAGATCAGAAAATGCAGAGTACAAAGCTGCTTGTGAAGAATATAGAGAGAATGATAATAGAATACAATATTTATTAACTCTTATAACTACATCTACAATAATTGATGATGAAAATATTGATAAATCTACTTTAGGAATAAATACTAAAGCTAGAATTAAATTTGTTAATGATGATTTTGAAGATACTGTTACATTAGTAACTACTTTAGATGCTAAGCCCGAAGAAATGTTAATAAGTATTGAGTCTGAATTAGGAAAAGCTTTAGTTGGTAAAAAAGTTGGTGATATAGTAGAAGTTGAAGCACCTGGAGACAACTACTCTGTTGAAATTTTAGAAATCATTTAAAATATTATATAAAATAATAAAAACATTGAAGCATATTATTAACTTCAATGTTTTTTATTTTAATAATTATTTTCTTTAGCTACGTAACTATTAGAAATTTCCTTAATAGACTTCTTAAATTGTATACTAAATAATATTGCTGTAGTAGAAACAGCTAAAAAGTCTGCTATAGGCTCTGCCATAAAAACAGCAGTTGTTTTATCATGTATAAATAATGGCATAATATATATCAATGGAATTAATAATATTATTTTTCTTAACAATGCTAAAAATAAAGATGTTTTTGCATTTCCTAAAGCAATAAATGATTGTTGACAAGCTATTTGAACTCCAAATAAACAAGCTACTGCCATATATATCCTTAAGGCTGGAACTGTAAAACTTATAAGTTCAATATCATTATTAAATATTAGTATAAATGCTTTTGGTATTAACATTGCTAATAACCATAAAACAAATGAATAAGTAACACAAGATATAAATAATATTTTAAATGCCTTTTTAACACGTTCAGGATTTTTAGCTCCATAGTTATAGCTAATAATAGGTTGTCCACCCTGAGTTAAGCCATTAAGTGGTAACATTGAGAATTGCATTACACTTGTAAGAATTGTCATAGCACCAACAGCAATATCTCCCCCATACTTTAATAGTGATGAGTTGAAACAGATTGCTAGTAAGCTTTCTGTAGATTGCATTATAAATGGAGCTAAGCCTAATGCAATGGAAGGAAGAACAATTTCTTTTGATAATCTTAAATTTTTCTTTTTTATTTTTAATGTTGTTTTTTTCCCAGTTAAGAAAAATAATATCCAAATCATAGATAAAGATTGCGATATTATAGTAGCTAATGCAGCACCTGATACCCCCATTTTAAATACAAAAATAAAAATTGGATCTAAAATAATATTACAAACTGCACCTATTAAAACAGTCATCATACTAACCTTTGCAAACCCTTGTGCACTTATAAAAGCATTTAGGCCTAAAGTTAATTGAACAAAAATAGTTCCTAGGCTATAAATTTTCATATAGCTTACTGCAAAATCAATCGTATTCTCACTTGCTCCAAATAATAAAAGTAAATCCTTTGAAAATAAAAAGAAAACTATTGTTATAATCATAGATATTATTATTAATAGTGAAAATGAATTACCAAGAGTTCGTTCAGCATTATCATTTTCGCCTTTTCCTAAGAAAATAGATGCTCTTGGAGCAGCTCCCATACTTACAAGAGCAGCAAAAGCTGAGATAAGCATAATAAGTGGTAAGCATACGCCTACTCCAGTAAGAGCTAGCTTTCCTACATTAGGTATATGTCCAATATACATACGGTCTACTAAATTATATAATAAATTTATAATTTGAGCTATAATAGCTGGAATGGCCAATTTAAATAATAGCTTTCCTACGCTGGACGTACCTAATTCTTCAGTTTGATTTTGTTTCATAATATAATACTTCCTTTCTAGAATAAAATTCATAAGAATAATAATTTATATATAAAAATAGTATCTAAATCTTATATAGCTAAAATTTAGATACTATTTATAGAATTACTCTTTAAATATAAAAGATAGTATAGCTTGTCTTGCTAACTATGTTATTACTTTAGTAATTCATTGTTATTTTCATCAAAATATTTAACTTCTAAACGAATAGCTTCTAATTCACTTGCCGGTAAAGTTTCTTTTATTAAAATCATAGATGGGTTACCAACATCTAAATTACCATAATATTTATTATTATCATTTATTGTGATTTCAACTCTAGAAACATTTTTTCCATTAGATATTATAAGATATCCATATTTAGCATTTTTAGCATCATTATAATTTTCATATAGTATTCTATAATGAGAAACTCCTAAACTATTTTGGTTCATATCAACTGTATTAGTTTGATTTAATATATAATTACCATCTATATCTTTTTCATATACTAAAACACCTTGATTAGTGTTATTAGAAAATCCAATTATTTTGCTATTTTCAAAATAAATTTCATCTACTATATAATTTTCATAATCATTAACTATACTTCTAAATTTTTCATTTTGTAAATCTGCTAAATCCTTGAGATCATCATCTTTTAAAACAACTAATTCTTTTATATCTTCATTTGAATAATCTATAAATTGATTACATCCTATAAAAAATAGATTTATAAAAATAATACATATTAATAGAACAAGTTTTTTCATAAGTATACCTCCTTTTATTAATAAGATTTAGAAATTTATTGAAATTTATTTAAATATACTATTGCAAAAATTCTGAAAATAGTATATTATATATTTACAGACAGATAAACAACGTGAGATTACTGATAATTACAATATTTATAAG
>JAFNXG010000061.1 GCA_017383505.1 Clostridium sp. | reverse complement strand
GATGTTATTAATGAAGAAAAAAAGTTAATAGGGGTTCTTGAGGATTTAATAATAAGTAAGGATGATTTTACTATAAAGGGGTTAATTATTAGTTCGGGAATATTTGATAAAATGTTTAAAGGAAAAGAAATCATAACTTTAAAAAATTCTATTCTAGATAAGGAGAAGATTTTATATAAAGGAAATGAAGGTATAAAGTTAAAAACATTACCCCATAACTTAGGAGGTATACAAGATGTTAAGAAAGTATAAAAGTTTAATTTTTAAATTTATAATAGCTATAAGTATTGCAATAGTATGTATTTTAACATATATATACTTTATTCCTGTAAGAGAAGTCATTAATTTATTATTAATTTCATTTATAATTGCCTATACATTAAAACCTTTGAAAAACTTTATAAGTAATAAATTTAAATTATCTTCAAAGAAGAGTTCTTTATTAATTATAGTAATATTTTTATTAGCATTTATAGGATTGTTGTATTGTATAGTACCTTCTATAATAAAAGAAAGTGCAAATTTCGGTATAATGTTAGATAGTATAGAGGAATATATATTGTTACTTGCAAGTAAGTTTAAAATTGATAGATTACCTGTATTTGAAACTATATATATTCAAATTGGAGAAAAGATAAATATGATTTTAAGCTCAGCATCAACTAATTTAGTAGATAATATGATTTCAATAGGTGAAAATCTTGTAGGGCTTGCAGTTATTCCAATTACAACTTATTATTTATTAGCTGATGGAAAACTAATTTATAATAAATTATTACTAGTTTTTCCAACAGATAAAAGAGTTTTAGTTAAAAATATAAATAATAATATTGATAAGATATTAAGTAGATATATATTAAGTCAACTTTTATTATCGTTAATAATTGGTATTTTATCTTTTATATTATTATTAGTCCTTAATATAAAGTTTCCTTTAGTTTTATCTATAATAAATGCTATTGCTAACATAATACCGTATTTTGGAGCAATTATAGGGGGAGTGCCTATAATATTTATGGCTTTTACTGGATCAGTTACAAAAGGATTATTAGCAGCTATAGGGGTACTTTTAATTCAACAGGTAGAAGGTAATTTTTTAGCACCTAAAATAACAGGTGATAGTACTAATATGCATCCTATAATAATTATTATATTACTGATTTTAGGAGATAAAATGGGTGGAGTAATAGGAATGGTTCTATCAGTACCAATAGCTGTTATTATAAAAGTTATATATGATGATATAGATTATTACTTGTTCTAAGTGAGAATTTAAATATTAGATTTATCTTTAAGATAATAGTTAATTTAGTTATTAAATGATATAAAGCTATAAATATACAAAACTGTTATTTACTTAATTGACATAATTAAATAAATGAAATATAATCTTGCTAGACAATAAATTAAATATGAAGCAATGAAGAGAATGAGTAAATATGATGTAAATATTTAGAGAGGAAGTGTTTGGTGAAAACTTCTTATTTTGCATATTGAAGCTATCTTGGAGCTTATTTTACTTTAAGTGATGTATATTTATATACATAATTAGGGTGGTACCGCGGAAATTATAAGTTTTCGTCCCTTATTTTTAGGGATGAAGACTTTTTTTATTTATATTCAAAATAATGGAGGTAGTAATTAATCATGAAATTCATGGGAGCAAATGAATTAAGAGAAAGCTTTATAAGCTTTTTTGAATCTAAAGAACATTTAAAAATGGAAAGTTTTCCATTAGTACCTAAAAACGATAATAGTTTATTATTAATAAATGCAGGTATGGCACCACTTAAGCCATATTTCACAGGTATACAAAAACCACCAAAGACTAGAGTTACAACTTGTCAAAAGTGTATCAGAACTGGTGATATAGAAAACGTAGGAAAGACTTCAAGACATGGTACTTTCTTTGAAATGTTAGGTAACTTCTCATTTGGAGATTACTTCAAAGGTGAAATTATTCCATGGGCTTGGGAATTCGTAACTGAAGTTTTAAAATTACCAAAAGATAAGTTATATGTAACTATACATTTAGAAGATGATGAAGCATATGAAATATGGACTTCAAAAACTGATATAGATCCAAAGAGAATATTCAGATTAGGTGAAGATAACTTCTGGGAAGTTGGAACAGTAGGACCATGTGGACCATGTACTGAAATTCACTTTGATAGAGGTGTTGATGTTGAACCTGTTACAAATGTAGATGACTTTGTTGCTGCTTCAGATGCTGATAGAATAGTTGAGTTCTGGAACTTAGTATTTATTCAATTTGATAAGCAAGAAGATGGAAGTTATGCTCCATTAAAGAACAAGAATATAGATACAGGTATGGGTCTTGAAAGAATTGCAACAATAATGCAAGGTGTTGACAATATATTTGAAATAGATACAGTTAAGAATATATTAAATAAAGTATCAGCACTTTCAGGTGTAGAGTACGGAAAAGGTGTAAATACTGATACTTCATTAAGAATAGTAACTGACCACGTTAAGGCAGTAACAATGCTTATATCTGATGGTGTTCAACCAAGTAATGAAGGTAGAGGATATGTTTTAAGAAGACTTTTAAGAAGAGCTGCAAGACATGGTAGATTACTTGGAATAAAAGGATTATTCTTAACAAATGTTGTAGATGCTGTTGTTGAAAACTATGGTGGAAATTACCCAGTTTTAGTTGAAAACAAAGACTATATAACAAAGATTATAACTTTAGAAGAAGAAAGATTTAATGAAACTATCGATAGTGGAATGAACATATTAAATGGATATGTTAAAGAATTAGAAGATGCTAAGGCTACTGTTCTTTCAGGAGAAAAAGCATTTAAATTATACGATACTTATGGATTCCCACTAGAATTAACAGAAGAAATCCTAGAAGAAAAGGGAATGACTGTTGATAATGAAGAATTCAAAAAAGAAATGGAAGCACAAAGAGAAAGAGCTAGAAGTGCAAGAGGAGAAACTTCTTACATGGGAGCTGATGAAAATCCAATCAATAAAGTAAGTGCTGATGTTGAAACTGAATTCGTTGGATACACTTCAACTGAAGGAACTGGTAAAGTTGTAGTACTTGCAACTGATGAAGCTTTTGTTGAAGAATTAACAGAAGGAACTAAAGGATATATATTAACTGATAAGACTCCTTTCTATGCTGAAATGGGTGGTCAAATTGGTGATACAGGACTTATTACAGGAGCTAATGGTTCAGCTTTAGTTTATAATACAAAGAAAAATGTTGGTGGAAAGACTATACATTATGTTGAAATTAAAAATGGAAGTATAAAAAATGGTGAAGAGGTTACTTTAACAGTAGATAAGGTAAGAAGATCAAGTGTTTGTAAAAACCATACAGCAACTCATATGTTACAAGCTGCATTAAAAGAAATAGTTGGTTCACACGTTCACCAAGCAGGATCTTTTGTTGATAATGAAAGATTAAGATTTGACTTTACTCACTTCCAAGCTATGACTGCTGAAGAAATTCAAAAAGTTGAAGACTTAGTTAATGATAAAATTATGGAAGTTGACACAGTAGAAACTAAGCTTATGACTATTGAAGAAGCTAAAGAATCAGGTGCAACTGCATTATTTGATGAAAAGTATGGAGATAAGGTAAGAGTAGTAGCTGCTGGAGAATTCTCAAAAGAACTTTGTGGTGGTACTCACGTATCTAATGTTGGAGAAATTGGATTATTCAAAATAGTTTCTGAAACAGGTGTTGCTGCTGGTATAAGAAGAATAGAAGCTTTAACAGGTAGAGCTGCTATTAAATACATGGAAGAAAAGCAAAGATTATTAAAAGAAGCTTGCTCAGCACTTAAATGTACTGAAAAAGATATAATAAAGAAAATTTCAGCACAAGGATCAGAAATAAAAGAAAAAGATAAGGAGATTGCTGAACTTAAATCAAAACTTACAAGCGGAGCTTTAGATGATATATTAAATTCAGCTAAAGAATTTAACGGAGTTAAAGCTATAGCTTATGGTCTTGAAGGTGTAGATGGAAATGCTTTAAGAGACTTAGCTGACAAGATAAGAAGCAAGATGGGATCTGGGGTTGTAGTTTTAGTAAGTAATTTAGGAGATAAAGTTAATTTAGTTACTATGGCAACTAAAGATGTATTAGAAAAAGGAATACACTGTGGTAAGATTATTAAAGAAGTAGCTACTGTTGTTGGCGGTGGCGGAGGTGGAAGACCTGATATGGCACAAGCTGGTGGTAAGAAACCTGAAAATATACCACAATCTATAGAAGTTGCTTTCCAAACAATAGAAAATTTAGTAAAATAAATAATTTATTTAGTATACAATTATGTTAAGTTGGGGTATAATATAAATAATAAAAAAAGATTTTCTAATGATTAAAAATAAATAAAAACTTTCGTAAGGGGGTGAAGCTGCTAATAAGCAGCTAGCGTATGGAAAATAATCTTGACAGAACAATGCAATTTGACTTAAACATTAACAAAGAGGATTTAACAAAATCAATTTTAAATGATGTATATACAGCATTGAAGGAAAAAGGATATAATCCTATAAACCAGCTGGTAGGTTATCTAATTTCAGGTGATCCTTCTTACATTACTAGTTATAACGGAGCAAGAGCTTTACTTAGAAAACTTGAAAGAGATGAAATACTTGAAGAGGTAATAAAATCTTATCTAGACATAAAATAGAAGGTGCCCGTTAATCGGGCATCTTTGTTTTTTAGATTTATAAAATTAAAATATGGTTAATGATTGTTAAAAATAATATTAAATTACTTTAATTAAGTATTAAATAAAGAAGGAGTTTCTATGAGAATATTAGGACTTGATATGGGATCTAAAACTATAGGAGTTGCAATGAGTGATCCATTAGGATGGACTGCCCAAGGTATTACAACCATAAGACGTACTAAAAAAGAAAAAGATTTAGAAGAAATACATAAAATATGCAAGGAATATGGAGTTGAAACAATAGTTGTTGGTTTACCAAAGAATATGAATGGAACTATTGGCGAAGCTGGTGAAAAGGCGTTAGAGTTCTCTGAACTTTTAAAAGAGCAAACAGGATTATCAATAGAAATGTGGGATGAAAGATTAACAACAGTAGCAGCACATAGAGCAATGTTAGAAGCAGACCTTTCAAGAAATAAAAGAAAGAAAATAGTAGATAAAATAGCTGCAACTTACATACTTCAAGGATATCTTGATAAGTTAAGACTTAAGGGGGATTTAAAATTTTAACTGGCACTCTAAATGTTTGACTTAGTTAGTTAAGACAGTACTTTAGTAAAGATTAAGATTAAGCAAGTAGTTTGTTAAAATAGTATATAATTCTAAAAGTAATAAAGTATTTGCAGTTTTTAAATTTTATGTAATAATATAATAAACAATTATGATAAAAAGGAGAAAATAAAATGGAAAAAGACTTAAAGACTATACAATTATTTGATGAAGATGGAAATGAAATAAATTTAAATGTAATAGCGTTTTTTGATATGGTAAATCCAGAAGATGGAGAAAAAACTGAATACGTTATAGCTCAAGAGCAAGGGTATGAAGATGAAAATCCATTCGCTTTAAAAATAGTTAAAGATGAAGAAGATAATGATATGTTTGAATTAATTGAAAATGAAGTTGAATTAGCCGCTATAGAAGAAGCTTACAATACTATATTTATGGACGAAGAATAAAAAAGATGAGGTGTTAAGTATATGAGTAATGTCAACATAGATATAGAATCGTTAAAAGAGAATTTAAAACAAAAGGGATATAAGTTAACGCCTCAAAGAAGAGCTATTGTAGATGTAATCATTGAAAAAGAGGGAGAACACTTAACTGCAGAAGAAATTTATGATGAAGTTAAAAAAATATGTCCTGACATAGGTTTAGCAACAGTATACAGAACAGTATTATTATTAGAGGAAGTAGGGGTTATTTTTAAGTTAGATTTAAATGATGGTTGTAGTAGATACGAACTTGTTCATAGTGAAGAAACACATAGACACCATCACTTAGTATGTAATGAATGTAAAGCTGTATTTGAAGTTCAAGATGACCTTTTAGATGAATTAGAAGAAAGTATTGAAACTACATATGGATTTAAAATTTTAGATCATAGTGTAAAATTCTTTGGCGTTTGTTCTGAATGTTGCAAAAAACAAAAAGATGAATAAATATAGATATAGGTATAAATAATTGAATATATATCTTAAAATACAGGATGGAAAAAGAGGAGGGGACATATGAAGAGTGAAAAAGCGAAGGTTAAGATCATTCCTTTAGGTGGGGTAAATGAAATTGGGAAAAATCTAACAGCTATTGAATATAAAAATGATATAGTAGTTATAGATTGTGGACTTAAATTCCCTGATGAAGACATGTTTGGGATAGACTTAGTTATACCAGATATAACGTATCTTATGAAAAATAAAGAAAAAGTATCAGGAATATTCTTAACTCATGGTCATGAAGATCATATTGGAGCGTTACCATATGTTTTAAAACAATTAAATGTTCCTGTATACGGAACAAAATTAACGCTGGGTATAGTAGAAACTAAACTTAAAGAACATGGATTATTAAGCACTACAGAGCTTATAAGAGTAAAACCAAGAGATGTAATTAGATTGAATTCAGTATCAGTTGAATTTATAAAGACTAATCACTCTATTGCAGATTCTGTTGCTATTGCTATCCATACACCATTAGGTGTAGTTCTTCATACTGGAGATTTTAAGGTTGATTATACTCCAATAGATGGAGAACCTATGGATTTTGCAAGATTTGCAGAGTTAGGTAAAAAAGGTGTATTAGCTATGATGGCTGATTCAACTAATGTTGAAAAGCCTGGATATACAAAATCAGAAAAAATTGTTGGAGAAAGTTTAACAAGAATTTTTGGAAAAACAAAGGGTAGAATAATTATTGCAACATTTGCATCAAATATTCATAGAATCCAACAAATAATAGATGCAGCTGCTGTATATGGCAGAAAGGTTGCTGTTTCAGGTAGAAGCATGGAAAATATAATTAATGTAGCTGTAGAGTTGGGGTATATTGAAGTAAACGAAGATAACTTAGTATCTATAGATCAAATAAATAAATATAATAATGATCAAGTTGTTATTATAACTACTGGAAGCCAAGGTGAGCCGATGTCAGCATTATCAAGAATGGCAGCATCAGAGCACAGAAAAATTAATATTGTTGAAGGTGATACAATTATTATTTCAGCAACACCTATTCCAGGAAATGAAAAGCTTGTATCTAAAGTTATAAATCAGTTATTTAAAAAGGGTGCAGAAGTTATATATAGTTCTCAAGAAAATATTCATGTTTCAGGTCATGCCTGTCAAGAAGAATTAAAGCTTATGCAAACTCTAGTTAAACCAAAAAACTTTATTCCTGTTCACGGTGAATATAGACATCTAAAACAACATGGTGAATTAGCTATAAAATTAGGTTTAAATCCTAAGAATGTTATTATTCCAGAGGTTGGAGATATTATTGAAGTAACAAGAAATGGTATTAAAAAGAATGGAAGTGTTATTTCAGGACAAATTTTTGTTGATGGACTTGGTGTTGGAGATGTTGGTAATATAGTATTAAGAGATAGAAAACATTTATCTCAAGATGGTATATTAACAGTAGTTGTAACTTTATCTAAGGAAACTAAAGGTATAGTTGCTGGACCAGATATTATTTCAAGAGGATTTGTTTATGTAAGAGAATCTGAAGGATTAATGGATGAAGCTAAGGATATTGTTAGAGATATTATACTAGAATGTGAAGAAAAAGGAATTACTGATTGGGCAACATTAAAATCCAATGTTAGAGATGAGCTTAGAAGTTATCTTTATGAAAAGACTAAGAGAAAGCCAATGATTTTACCAATTATCATGGAAATATAAGTACTAGTTGACAAGTGGTTAATATAATAGTAGAATAATTGATAGATTTGGGAATTGGATACGAGTGTATCCAATTTTCTTTTTGGGCAAAATACTAGTAGGTTACATAAGTGAGAATCTAAATCTGTGATTTAGCTATTTGAACTTACAACAATGTAGGAAAGCGAAGTTGTTGTTTCAATATAAAGATTAATCTATGATTTAGTTATTTTAACTTACAAGAGGGCAATATATAAAGAATATTTTTATTAATAATGGCAATAATTCTTTAAATAGTTGCGAACTTGGTTTCAAAATAGATATAAGCCTTTAAAAAATTATAAATTTAGGTTTAAAATTTAAATTTAAATTTATAAATAAAAATTGATGGAGGAAGTAAGATGGAATTAATAACTAGAGATGATATAAGAAATATAGCGATTATAGCTCACGTTGACCATGGTAAGACTACATTAGTTGATGCTATGTTTAAAGAAAGTCACGTATTTAGATCAAATGAAAAAATGGACGAAAGAGTAATGGACTCTAACGATTTAGAAAAAGAAAGAGGAATTACAATTCTTTCTAAGAATACTGCAGTTATGTACGATGGAATAAAAATAAACATCGTTGATACACCAGGACATGCTGATTTCGGTGGAGAAGTTGAACGTGTACTTAAGATGGTTGACTCTGTTTTACTTGTTGTTGATTCTTATGAAGGACCAATGCCTCAAACAAAGTTCGTTTTAAAGAAGGCTTTAGAATTAAAGTTAAAACCAATCGTTGTTATCAATAAGATAGACAAACCAAATGCTAGACCAGAGGACGTTATTGATGAAGTATTTGACTTATTCTTAGAATTAGGTGCAGATGATGAACAATTAGACTTCCCAATCATATACGCTTCTGCTAGAGAAGGATTTGCAAGATACAACGTTGAAGATACAAATACAGGAATGGAACCATTATTTAAGACAATAATAAACCATGTTGAACCACCAAGAGGATACATAGATGGACCTTTCCAAATGCTAGTTACTACTTTAGATAGTAATGCATTCGTTGGTAAGATTGCTATAGGAAAAGTACATAGAGGTAAAGTTAAAAAGAACCAAAATGTTGCTTTAGTTAGACAAGACGGAAGTAAGTCAAATTACAAGATTACAGCAGTATTTGGATACAATGGATTAAAGAGAGAAGAAATTGAAGAAGCTGGTCTTGGGGATATCATAGCTGTAAGTGGTATTGCAGATGCTAATATAGGAGAAACTATAGCTGATGCATCAAATCCAGAAGCCTTACCATTTGTTGAAATTGATGAGCCAACACTTAACATGAACTTTATGGTTAATGACTCACCATTTGCAGGTAAAGAAGGGGAATTCGTAACTTCAAGACATTTAAGAGATAGATTAATGAAGGAATTAGAAACTAATGTTAGTTTAAGAGTTAAAGAAATAACTCCAGATTGCTTCGAAGTATCAGGAAGAGGAGAACTTCACTTATCAGTTTTAATAGAAACTATGAGAAGAGAAGGATTCGAATTACAAGTTTCTAAACCAAACGTTATATTCAAAGAAGAAGATGGTAAGAAGTTAGAACCAATGGAATACTTAACAATAGACGTTCCAGAAGAATTCATGGGTGCTGTTATGGAGAAAATGGGACCAAGAAAAGCTGAAATGGTTAATATGACATCTGCTGTTAATGGATATACTAGATTAGAATTCGTAATTCCTGCAAGAGGTCTTATAGGATTCAGAAATGAGTTCATGACTGATACAAGAGGTAATGGTATAATGAACCACGTATTTGAAGGATATGCTCCATACAAAGGAGAAATCGAATCAAGAACTAGAGGTTCAATTGTATCATTCGAACAAGGAGAAGCTATTGCTTATGGATTATTCAATGCTCAAGAAAGAGGTAAGTTATTTATAACACCTGGTACACCAGTATACCAAGGTATGGTTGTTGGAGAATGTGCTAGAGCGGAAGACTTAGACATAAATGTTTGTAAGGGTAAAAAGTTAACTAATACAAGAGCTTCAGGTTCTGATGATGCAGTTAAATTAGTACCAATTACACCATTAACATTAGAACAATCAATTGAGTTCATTGGAAATGATGAATTAGTAGAAGTTACTCCTGAAAGCATTAGAATAAGAAAAAGATACTTAGATGCTTCTGAAAGAAAGAGAATGATAAGCAGAAGTAAAAAATAATTATATAAATTATTTATAATTTCATATAAAAGTATTATAATAGTGAATAGCTGAGGAACTTAGCTATTCACTTTTAAATACAGGGGGTATTTATGAAGAAAAATAATAAAAAGAATTCAAGTAAGACTTTAATTATTTTATTATTAGTTGTAATAGTAGTATCAGCTTCTATATTTATATCAACCATAAAAAAACCACTTAAAATTTCAGGATCGGAAGTAGTAAATGTTGAAGAAGGAGATAGTTTTTATAGTATTGTAAGTAGGCTTTCTAATGAAAATAAAATAAAAAGCCCACTACTTATAAAAATTTATTCTAAATTAACAAATTTAAACTTAGAAGTTGTCCCAGGAAATCATACTTTAGAGCAAAGTATGTCTTTAAAGGAGATAGCGGAAGCTTTAAAGGAAACAAGTAATGCTAATACTGTAACTATAACTATACCAGAAGGGTTTACAATTGATGATATAGCTGTTAGAGTATCGGAAAATGGAATTTGTACAAAGGACGAGTTTTTAAGTGCAGTTAAGAATTATCCATTACCAAGTTATGTGAAGGATGACCCAGATAAAAGATATAATTTAGAAGGGTTCTTATTCCCAGATACATATAATTTTGATGCTGGAGTTAAACCAGAATACATAATAGAAACAATGATAAAGAGATTTGAAGAAATATGGAGTAAGGTTTCAACTGGATTTAATATTAAATCTGAAGATATTGAAAAGGTTATTACTGTTGCATCTATTATAGAAAAGGAAGCTAGAGTAGATAAAGATAGACCTCTAGTGGCATCTGTAATATATAATAGATTAGCTCAAGATATGCCTTTACAAATTGATGCAACTGTTATTTATGCACATGGATATTATATAGAAAATGTAAGAAATAGGCATTTAGCAATTGAATCAAAATATAATACTTATTTACATGATGGCTTACCAGTAGGTCCAATATGTAACCCAGGAGTGGCATCAATAGAAGCTGCATTAAATCCAGCAAAAACAGATTATTTATTCTATTTATTAGCATCAGATAATGAACATTATTTTACTAATAATTATGATGATTTTTTAAAGAAAAAACAAGAGTTAGGATATTAACATATACGGAGGTTTAGTATGAGTGGAATTACCTACGATTATATGGAAGAATATATAAGAGGATTAATACCAGAGAGTGAAGGTAGATTAAAGGAATTAGAAACATTTGCTAAGGAAAATGGTGTACCTATAGCTCAAAAAGAAACTATTAAATTCTTAGAATTTATGGTTAGTATGAAAAAGCCGTTAAGAATATTAGAGCTTGGTACAGCTATTGGATATTCAGCAGTTATAATGCACGAGGCAGCAGGAACAAATCCTCATATAACTACCATAGAACGAAGCGAAGAAATGATAAAATATGCAAAGGAAAATATTAAATCTTTTGGGCTTGAAGATAAAATTATAATTGAAGAAGGCGATTGTCTTGAAATTTTAGAAAAGCTACAAGAACCATATGATTTAATTTTTATGGATGCAGGTAAAGGTCATTACAATCACTTTTTACCACATTGTTTAAGATTATTAAAGGATGATGGTATAATAATAGCCGATAATGTATTATTTAGAGGTATGGTTGCTAGTGATGAATTAGTTAAAAGAAGAAAAATAACTATAGTTAAGAGAATGAGAACTTATCTAGAGTTAGTATCACAAGATAAAGATTTAGTAACTTCTGTAATCCCTATGGGAGATGGAATTGCTATTACAAAAAGAAAGCTTCTGCCTTAATAGAAGCAAGTTAACCTAAAAAAGAATAGATTTTGCGAAATTTTTTTATCTAAAATAGGCTTAGATTTAATTTTAGGTTGATTAAAAGGAGGAAAGAAAAATATGAGAAAGCCAGAAATATTAGCACCAGCAGGTAATTTAGAAAAATTAAAAATAGCTATAGATTTTGGTGCTGATGCTGTATACATTGGTGGTGGAAAGTTAAACCTTAGAGCATTTTCAAACAACTTCTCAAATGAAGAGATGCTTGAAGGTATTAAATATTGCCATGAAAGAGGAAGAAAGTTATATGTAACTTTAAATGTATTTGCTAGAAATCATGACTTACCTAGTGCTGGTGAATACATAAAAGGACTTTATGATATCGGTGTAGATGCAGTTATAGTTGCGGATCCATCTTTAATTGCTATATGTAAAGAAGTTGCTCCAGAGCTTGAAATACATTTAAGTACTCAAGCAAATACTGTTAACTGGATGGCTACAAAATTCTGGTATGATCTTGGAGTTAAGAGAATAGTTTTAGCTAGAGAATTAACTTTTAAAGAAATAAATGAAATAACTGAAAACATTCCAAAGGGATGTGACATAGAAGCGTTTATTCATGGCTCAATGTGTGTTGCATATTCAGGAAGATGCTTAATATCTAACTATATGTTAGGTAGAGATGCTAATAAGGGTATTTGTGGTAATGTTTGTAGATATAAGTATTACTTAGTTGAAGAAACAAGACCTAATGAATATTATCCAGTAGTTGAAGATGATAATGGAACTTACATAATGAACTCAAAAGATCTTTGCATGATTCATCATATTCCTGAACTAGTTAAGAGTGGAATATATTCATTTAAAATTGAAGGAAGAATGAAGAGTGAATTCTATGTTGCTTCAGTTGTAAAAGCATATAGAGAAGCTTTAGATGCATACTGGGATAATCCAGGAAATTATAAGTTCAAAGAAGAATGGATGGACATTTTAAATAAAATAAGCCATAGAAAATATCATACAGGATTCTATTTAGGAATAAATGGAGAACAAAATTATGATAATGCTGGATATGAAAGAGACTATGATTTAGTTGGAATGGTTAAAGAATATGATCCAGAAACTAAAATAGCTACAATATTACAAAAGAATAGAGTTTTTGAAGGTGATGAAGTAGAAGTATTAAGAGCTGAAAGCCCATACTTCAAGGTGAAACTTAATGAAATGTTTGACGTTGAAAAGAACGTTAAAACAAATGTAGCTAATAGAGCACACATGATATTTAAAGTGAAAGTTGATACACCATTACAAAAGAATGATATGTTAGTTAAAGGAAACAAAAGTTTTTCACTTTCAAATTAGTTAGGAGGAAGCAGTAATGTCAAGACCCATATTAATAGGAATTACTGGAGGAACAGGTTCAGGTAAAAGTACAATAGCAGATGCATTGTATTCTAATTTTTCAAAGGAATGTATCGCAATGATACAACAAGATATGTATTATAAAGATCAAAGTCACTTATCAATGGAAGAGAGAGTTAAGACTAATTACGACCATCCAATGGCATTTGATAATGATTTATTAGTAGAACACCTAAACAAATTAATAAATGGAGAATCTATAGAAAAGCCAAGATATGACTTTACTGTTCATAATAGAGCAAAAGAAACTACTACTGTAGAAGCAAGAGAAATAATATTAGTTGAAGGGATTCTTATACTTGAAGATGAAAGAATAAGAGATCTTTTAGATATAAAAGTATATGTAGATACTGATGCAGATATAAGAATCTTAAGAAGATTAATAAGAGATATAAATGAAAGAGGAAGAACTGTTGAATCAGTTGTTGATCAATATTTAAATATTGTTAGACCTATGCATCTTCAATTTACAGAGCCATCAAAGAAATATGCAGATATAATAGTACCAGAAGGTGGTCACAATTATGTTGCTATAGATTTATTAATGGCAAAAATTAAAGATACACTTAAATAGTTTGAATAAAACACCTTACTTTAGTCTAGAATTTAGCTAAAGGAGGTGTTTTTTTGTATAGATATAAGATTAATAATAAAAAATCACTAATTGTAGGTATTTTATTTTTTAGCATATTAATTGCTTTAACTATAAGATTATATTTTTTAATGATATATCCTACAACTTCTGTTCAAGGTGAGCTTGAAAATCATCAGGTTGAATATACTAGTAATACTAATTATAATTTATTCGATACAAACGGAGAGAAGCTTATTAAGTATAAAAATAAATATATTATGGTTTTAGATGCTAAACCCTTTAAGTTAAATAATTATGAAGAAACATTAGAAGATTTATTAGCTTTAAATTTTATAATGAAGTCAGAAGATGAAAATTTTAATTTTACAGATATAATGGCTCAAAGTGGAAAGCTATATTATACAGTTACAGCAGAAACATATGAAAAAATAAATAAATTAAATAATATAAAAGGAATATATACTTATGTTTATAATGAGTTAGATTTAAAAGAGTATTGGAGCGTTGAAAATATAATT
>JAFNXG010000060.1 GCA_017383505.1 Clostridium sp. | reverse complement strand
TATATATATTATTATACTAATTATAGAAACTGGTATACACACAACTGTAAAGCAAAGCATAATTGCTGCTATAGGTATAATTATTAATGCTGAAAATCCAATTAAAAATGGTAACCATCCTCTTTTTACTAATCTATCATAGCTACTTGATAAATAGTTTTTACATAATAAAGTTATTAGTACTGCTAAAATAATAGCTGTAATTAAGCTTGTTATTAAATTAAAAATTGACATTCCAGTAAAATTATAATCTTCTACAACTTCTATTTTAGTAAAATCTATTCTACTTGAATCAAAATCTCCTAATATTACAGCCTCATTTTCTGATGTTACTTTAATATCTCCATCAATTTTTGCATTTTCCCCAATTATTAATTTATCACAAGTAATATTTACATTTCCACTTATTATACCATTTAACTCTACTTTATCTGCATTAATATATACATCTTCAGCTTGTCCATTAAATACAATATTAGCTCCTATAATGTAAACTCCTTGTACTTTTGAATTTTCCTTTATATTTATGTTTTCTGCTATTGTAGTAATATTTCTATTAATTTCTGAATCTATATTTATAGTTGATCCAATAGCCCTTAAGCTTCCACCTATTTTTTCTGTATTAATATCTATTGTTTCACCTACAGCAATTATATCACCTTCAACATTACCACTAAAATTAATAAGGCTTCCTACTGCATAAACATCTGATTCAACATTTAAATTATCTTCAATTAGATCATTCACAAAAAAATTATTTTTTGCACTTTCTATTGGTGTTGCAAATGCATTAACAGAAATTCCTCCTATAAGAAAAAAAGTTACAGCAAATAGTAAAAATCTTTTAATAGTTAATTTCATTTTCATTCCCCCTATCCACATACCATTTTACCATTTTTGTCCTAACTATTCAAAATTTTTATATTTTTGCAATTTATAAATATAATTGTAGCGTTCTTGATATTTCACTTTATAAATAAAACTTCTGTTAAATATGATAATTCTTTAAGTATAAAGAAAAAAAGTGGTCCTAATAAAGTTAATCTATAAATTACTTACTTAAGCACTTATGAATAGAATTTAAAAATAGTACTGTATAAATAACTTATATCAAATCATAACTTTATTAGGACCTATGTTAAAAAGTGGCTATATTAAAACCTATACTTTTAACTAAATTTTTTAAAAGCATTATTAAGATTTTATGTAGCCTCTTATTAACTATTACATTAATATATTTATGATGAAATCTTTCGTTTTATTATAACTTTCTTCATCAACTTCAACAATCATGAAAGTTCCATCTTCTCTATATTCTTCTTCTAATACTCTACCATTTCTATGAAGGAATGAATTTATATCACTTCTATCATATGGTATTAAGTATTCACATTTTTTCATTTTATAAGGAAGGTTTTCTTCTATTAATTTTAATAATTCCTCTAAGTTTATACCTTCTTTTGCAGAAATCTCTATTGTTTCATATTCCTTTGTAGCTTCTTTAATAGCTTCAAGTTGTTCTTCTGTAGTTTTATCTATTTTATTTAAAACAAGTATAGTTTTCTTATCCATAGCTCCTAATTCAAATAAGACTTCTTCTACTGCCTTAATTTGCTCTACAGCTGTATCACTTGAAGTATCAACTACATGACATAAAAGATCAGAGTAAATAACTTCTTCTAAAGTTGATTTAAATGCCTCTACTAAATCATGAGGTAACTTTCTTACAAATCCAACTGTATCTGTTAAAGTAATTACTCCCTTATTTTTTAGTACTATGGCTCTAGTTGTTATATCTAAAGTAGCAAATAGCATATCTGCTTCAAATACTTTTTCTTTCCCTACAACTTCTTTTTGAGCTGCAACATCACAAAGGGCATTTCTTAAAGTAGATTTACCTGCATTAGTATATCCAACTAATGAAACCTTAGGAATACTTTCTTTATTTCTCTTTTCTCTTTGAGTTTCTCTGATTTTTCTTATCTTCTTTAATTCATCATTTAAATCGTAGATTTCCTCTTTTATATGTCTTCTATCAGTTTCTAATTTCTTTTCACCAGGCCCTCTTGTACCTATTCCTCCACCTGTTCTAGACATGATTGTACCTAATCCTTGAAGTCTACTCATTCTGTATTTTAGCTGAGCAAGCTCAACTTGGATTTTAGATTCTCTACTCTTAGCTCTTCTTGCAAATATCTCAAGAATAAGTGTAGTTCTATCTATAACCTTAGCTCCTATTGCAGCTTCTAAATTTCTAACTTGAGAGCCTGAAAGCTCATCATCAAATATAACTACATTTGCTCTTAATCTTTGTCTTAATTGAGCAATTTCTAAAACCTTACCTCTTCCAATATAAAAGGCAGCATCTATTTTACTTCTGCTTTGGAAAACACTTTCAAGAACTGGAATATCACAAGCCTTTGTTAATTCTTCAAGTTCTTCTAAGCTTTCTCTTGTGTCAGACCCTACTAAGATTGCTTTTTCTTCATTATCTTCAACTATATCTTTTTCTTTAACTAAAGAGTCTATATAATTAATCTTATTTAATATGTGTATCTTAGTTATTTCATCTACAGGTATATTAGATGTTTCTTCATAATCTAAAGTATCATTAAATACTGTTAACATACCTAATGAACAGTCTAAAATTTTACCTTCATATATACCAATTGCAACAATTGCATCTAATTTTAGCTTTAATAATGCACTAATATCTAAAGCTGATAAATTACTCATTCCATTTGGATGTGTATGAATTATTCTAACACCAGCTAATCTCTTTTCCCTTATATCTAAAGTTTCTATTTCTACTGATGTTGAATCTCCAATAGCTATAGTTCTAATATTTCCTCTTCTATCTATTGCAACACTTATTTCCCTTTCTATGAATGATGAAACTCTAGAAATAACTTCTATTATTTCTCTTGAACAAACTTCATCTTTAGGACATTTAGCTTTATATAGTCTTTCTAATTCTTCTATAGCTGACTTTTTTACACCATCTATATTCCCATATATCATATTATCACCTCAACTTAAGCATTAATTTTAGTATATACTAAAATTAAAATTTAATTTCATACTTTTACACTAATTATTCCTATATATACTATTAATACTGAATATTTCACTATATTGTATCTTATTCTAATATAAAAGTAAACTTATTTTACATCTATTAACTAATAGTTATCTATATTTAAATAATTTAACTTTAAACTTTTTAAATATAGTATTTATTTTTTACATAATGAAAAGGGTATTATTAAACTTCACATTGTTATAACATTTCTAAAAATAGCCTTTAAAGTAACTGTTTAAAATTGACTATTTTAATTTTTTTTCGTATAATGATATAAATATTGTAGCGGAGGGTTTCAACATGGAAGATAAAAAACGTAATATTCTTTTCTCTGAAGAGCAAATAAAAGCTAGAGTACAAGAATTAGGAAAAGAAATAACTAAAGATTATGAAGGTAAAGAAGTATATGTTTTACCACTATTAAGAGGAAGTTTCGTTTTTGGAGCTGATATATTTAAAGCTTTAGATTTAAAAGCAAAAGTAGGATTCATGACAACTTCTAGTTATGGTCATAGCGAAGTTAGTTCTGGTACTGTTACTGTAGTAAATGATATACCAGATAACATAGAAGGATTAGATGTTATAATCGTTGATGATATAATAGATACTGGTTATACAATGGAATTTGTAATAAACCATGTAAAGAAATTAGGAGCAAGATCAGTTAAAACTTGTGTATTATTAGATAAACCATCTAGAAGAAAAGTTGATTTAAAGCCTGATTACTGCTGTTTTGAAATCGAAGATTTATTCGTAGTTGGTTACGGATTAGATTACGAAGGTTTCTACAGAAATGTTCCATATGTATTTAATTGGGAAAGTAAATAAT
>JAFNXG010000059.1 GCA_017383505.1 Clostridium sp. | reverse complement strand
TAATACCTTGAGAGTACTAATAGTATTAATAGCTGGATATTTAAATTCATTTGCTGTAGATTATAGAGATGTTATAGTATTAGTAACTATTTCAGCAATTACACCTCTTGCAATTACAAGTGGTTCTGTAAAAACTGTCTTAGAAAGAATATTTTATGTTGGGGTAGGTACTATTTTAGCTTTATTAGCTAACAGGTTTATTTTAAGAAAAAATCAACCTGATGATATAAGTAAATAATATCTACTATTCCTTATAGTCTTTAATATAAATAAAAAAGATGATTTCAAATAAATAGAAATCATCTTTTTTACTTCTACTATATTAATATATTGATATTAAACATTTCTTACATTCCACTTAATAAATAACATAAGTCCAATATTAAATATAGCTGTTATTATAAGAATTACCCCTAGTGGTATCCCCATATCAATAACTTGTCCAAATAATAATTGTCCTGGTGCAACACTTATAGTTGCAATTGCTGTTGAAAATGCTGATACTCTACCTAACATATTATCTGGAATTTGTTTTTGTATAAATGTTAAAGTTAGGACATTAGATAATGCTACAGATAACATTATTGCAAGTCCTCCAAATGCAAATGTACTAGCTAATACATATGGATTTAGTTTTAAAAATCCTAACGTAGCTATAATCATAACTCCTACTATCATAGGTAAATATGTATAATGTACCTTTTTAATAGAAAACATATTAGGTTTTACACTTATAATAAAACCTCCTAATATCATTCCTAAAACACATACTGCTTCTACTATTCCAAAAACTTCTGATGGAAGTCCTAAAAATACATTTATAAAATATGGTGCAACTATTGATAATATAGGCACTAAGAAAATATTGCATAATGCATAAGAAGCTATTATTCCTAGAATAACCTTCTTTTCATTTTTTAAATAAATAAAACTTTCTTTCATATCTACACATGATTGCTTCACAAATTTCATAGATATTACTTTTTCATTATCAGTATTTTCCACATCCTCTTTTATTACATCTGGAATATCTAAGAACATTTCCATAATAGCTGATACTAAGAAACTCACTGCATTTATAATTACTATTGCTTTAATTCCTAATAAGCCATAAACTAATCCTGCAAGTATTGGTCCTGCCAAGTTTACAATTGATCCTACTTGATTTATAACTCCATTTGCAGATGTAAGTTTTTCTTCCTCTACTATTTGTGGAATAGATGAAGTAACTGCCGGTCCATACAATGTAGCACATATAGATAATATAAACATTACAGTTCCAACTATAAGCTCATGGTCATGTCCCTTTAATAATATAAATGCATAAACTCCAATTACTGCAGAACAAATTAAATCTAAATAAACCATTATCTTTTTTCTATTTATATTATCAGAAAGTCTTCCTGCAATTGGTGCAAATATAATATAAGGTATGGTTGATATTGCTAATATTCTAGCAAAGGCAGCTGTACTGCCTGTAAATTCTAATAAATATAATGACATACTAAATCTTTGAATTGCATTACCAAATAAAGAAATAATCTGCCCTATAACTATTATTATAAAGTTTTTATTTTTCATTCGTCCCCCTGAATAAATCATATTCCATACATATTGGATACTTACCATCTTCACTTATTGTAAGATTTGCATCAATTCCGTATATTGTTTTCAGATTTTCCTTATTAATAACATCTAACGGCTTTCCTTCACATATAACCTTACCTTTTTTAAGTCCTATTATGTTATTTGCAAATCTACAAGCATTATTAAGTTCATGAAGAACTATAACTACCGTAATATTCTTTTCCTTATTAAGCTTTTCAAGAACTTCTAAAACTTCTAATTGATAAGACATATCTAAATATGTAGTAGGCTCATCAAGCATTATTATTTCTGTTTCTTGAGCTAAAGTCATAGCAATCCAAGCTCTTTGTCTTTGTCCTCCAGATAAATTTGCTACTTCTCTATCTGCAAATTCACTAAGTCCAGTTTCTCTTATTGCCCAATCTATACGTTCCTTATCATAACTGTTAAGACCACCTATCATTTTTTGATGTGGAAATCTACCAAATGCAACAAGTTCTCTTACAGTAAGTCCATCTGGACAAACCGGCCCTTGTGGTAAAAATGCAACTTCTTTTGCTATATTCTTTTCTTTTACCTTTTTTATATTTTTATTATTAATGAAGATATCACCAGTCTTAGGCTTATTAATTCTTGCTATAGTCTTAAGTAAAGTTGATTTACCACAACCATTTGCTCCAATTATTATACTTATCTTTCCCTTAGGTATAGATAAACTCATATCTTCAATTATAGTATTATTTTCATATGCAACTGTTAAATTCTTTACACTAATAGCTTCCATCAATTATTTCTCCTTCATCATTAAATAAATAAAATATGGTACTCCAAATATTGATACTGTTATTCCTACTGGAATTTCAATTGGAGAAAATAAATTTCTTGAAACTGCATCTGCAAGAATAACTATAATAATACTTATCATTGCTGAAATTGTAATAAAATTCTTATGATAAGATCCAACTAATTTTCTTGCAATATGAGGAGATATAAGCCCTAAGAATCCAATATTACCTGCAAATGCTGTTGCTGTTCCTGCTAATATAACTGCAAAAGTTAAAAATTTCTTTCTTTCTTTTTCTAAATTTAACCCTAATGATATAGCAAGTTCATCTGAAAGATTTAAAACATCTAACTTTTTATGATTTAATAAAACTACTATAAACATTAAAGCTACTATTGGAATTATTACCTTTGCATAAGTCCATCCTGATCCCCAAAGACTTCCTGATGTCCAAACTAACACTCTATTATAATCTCCAATTCCACCTCTAAAGGTAAAGAAAGTTATAAATGCATTAAGCCCAGCATTTAACCCAATACCTATTAATAAAAGTCTCTTAGGTTTTATTCCTTTTCTACTAGACATCATATAAATTATAAGTGCAGAAACACCTGCTCCAATTATAGCCATAAAAGGTAAAACAAATATAGAAAGTTGACCTAATTCACTATAATAAGCTCCAGTAGAATATGTAATGAATAATACTGCAGCAACTGATGCTCCTGCATTTATCCCTATTATTCCTGTATCTGCTAAATCATTTTTAGTTATAGTTTGAAGAATACACCCAGCCGTTGATAAGGCTATTGCTACAAATATCCCTACTAACATTCTTGGAAGTCTAATACTCATTATTGCTGTATTTTGAAGTTTACTTCCGTTTCCTAAAAGAGTATTTAAAACTTGAGAAGGTGATATCTTATATGTACCCCAGCACAATGTTACCATAAAGGAGATTAGTAATAATGCTATTAAAACTGCTAATACTATTTTAAATCGTTTTTTATTCATTATCCTCTCTCCTTTCTAGCTATTGATATAAAGAATGGTACACCTATTAATGCTGTAAATACTCCAATTGGTGTTTCATATGGATCAAATAACATTCTTGCTGCAATATCTGAAAATATTAAAAGAACTGCTCCAAGTAAAAATGAACATGGAATATTTCTTCTATAATCTTCACCTAATAATTTTCTTACTATTTGTGGAATTATTAATCCTACAAAAGCTATATTTTTACCTACTGCTACAGCTGCTGCGCACATTGGTATCATAACCATAAGAGTAATAAACCTTATTTTTTCTGGGTTTTCTCCAAGCCCAATAGCAACATCATCACCTAAGTTTAATATATTTATTTTAGGTGATAGAATCATTGCTATAATAAGTCCTATAACCCCAACTATAAATATTAACCTAAAGTCTTGCCATGTTACATTTCTAAATCCTCCTGATACCCAAAATCCTATCATTTGAGATTGATTTGATAAAAGTCCAATTATAGTAGTTAAAGAAATAAAAAATGTACTCATGGCAGTTCCTGCTAAAAGTATCTTTGCAATTGAATTGTTATTTGCTTTTTTTGATATAAATCCTAAAACTATTATTCCAGTTAATAATGCTCCTATAAAAGAAGCTATCATTACACTATTTGTAGTTATCCCTATTCCTGCTGCATAAAAAATAGCTATTACTAAAGTTGCTCCTTGGCTTATACCTAATATAGAAGGCTCAGCTATTGGATTTCTAGTAACACCTTGAATCATTGCACCTGTTACTCCTAATACTCCTCCAGTAAATAATACACAAAGTGCTCTTGGAATACGTACATCCCTCACAAGAATAAGATTTAAATCTTCGTTATAATTAAATATACTATTCCAAATATCTGAAAAAGTAATATGGACTGACCCTAACCTTATGGCTAAAGTCAATCCTCCTACTAAGAGTAACAAACTACAAATTATAAAAATTATTGTACGTTTATTACTTTGTTCCATTTAACATGTCACCTATTTCATTTACTAATAATTCTCTACCTATTGAGCTATATCCTTGGTTAAAGTATGGTGATGATGGTAATTCTATTACATGACCTTCTTTAACTGCAGGTAAGCTGTTCCAAATTGGATTTGATTTTATTTGAGCTAATTCTTCATCTGATCCCATTACAAATATATAATCAGCTTGAATTGATGCTAACCCTTCATAACTAACAACTGGTAAACTAACATCTGTTTGCTCTGGCATTCCTACTGGCTTAGCAAGTCCCATATCGCTATATAATACATCTCCAAAACCTGCTCCATCAAATACATTGAAACCGTTAGGATTTGCTAAAATTGAAAGGTAAGTTGTATCTGCACCAAATTCTGACTTGATCTTATCACCAGCTTCTTTAGCTTTAGCTTCATAATTAGCTATCCATTCATTTGCAACTTCTTCTTTACCAAACACTTTTCCTAAAGCTCTAACATCATCTTTCCAATTTAAAGCTTCTAATTGAATCATAACAGTTGGTGCTATTTCACTTAACTGATCATACATCTTTTCTTGAATTGTTGATATAACTATTAAATCTGGATTTAAGTTCATTATTGCTTCTACATCCATAGTATCTTGGTAGCTATATCCTAAAATTTCTGCTCCACTTAATGTTTCTTCTAAATATGAAGGTAATTTAGTATAATCATATGCATCACTATTTGCAGTACCTATTACGTCATATCCTAATATTGATAAAATATCACTGTTTCCACTTAAGTCTACTATTCTTTGAGGATCTGCTGGTATTTCTACTTCTCCTCTTACATCTGTAACTGTTACAGTATTTCCATTAACTTTATCTTCATTTGTAGCACTATTGCTTGCACATCCAACAAACATCATAGCTGTCATACAAGTTGCTACTAATGTTTTTAATAATCTCTTTTTCATTATGTACCTCCACTTATACTTTTATATTTAACTCTTGTTTTTTCTCTCGACTTCATTCATTTTATATGAGAGTGATTCTCATTTCAATCTTTGCACCTAATTTAATAATTTTATCATCTTATAGAATAATTTT
>JAFNXG010000004.1 GCA_017383505.1 Clostridium sp. | reverse complement strand
CTAACACATAAGTCAGCTATATTTTATATAATAATAATAATTAATAAAAAGAGGTTGATTTTTTTGAATAAAGATATGACTGTAGGTAATCCATCAAAAATTCTATTTTATTTTGCATTGCCTATGGTTGCAGGAAATATACTTCAGCAGCTTTATAATATAGTAGATTCTATTATAGTTGGAAATTTTATTGGAGCTGAAGCTCTTGCAGCTGTAGGAGCATCATATCCAATAACTTTTGTTCTTATAACAGTTGCAAATGGATGTGGAATAGGATGTGGAGTTGTAATTTCTCAATATTTTGGAGGTAAGCTATTAGATAAAGTTAAAACATCTATATTTACATCGATTATATTTATTACAATACTTGGTTTTCTACTAATGACTATAGGAATAGTATTTTCAGATGAAATATTATATTTAATGAATACACCAAATGAAATTTTTAGAGATTCCAATATTTATATGAAAATATATTTTAAAGGTGTAGTATTTATTTTCTTGTATAATATTATAAATTCATCTTTTAATGCTCTTGGCAATTCTAAAACTCCACTAGTATTTCTTTTAATTTCATCATTTTTAAATATTGGTCTTGATTTATTGTTTGTAATTAAATTTAAAATGGGCGTTGCAGGAGCTGCCTATGCAACACTTATTTCCCAAGCAATAGCAGTAATACTAAGTTTAATATTTCTTTTTATTACATTAAAAAATATTAAATCTGAATCAAAGGTTAACTTATTTGATGTAAAAATCTTAAAAAATATATCTAGAATAGCACTTCCATCAATATTACAACAATCAATTGTATCTATTGGTAATTTATTCGTACAAGCACTTGTAAATTCTTATGGAGCTGTAGTAATAGCAGGGTATGCAGCTGCTACTAAAATAGATTCAATTACAATTCTTCCAATGGCAAATATGAGTAATGCTGTTTCTACTTTTACAGGGCAGAATATTGGAGCAAATAAGGTTGAAAGAATAAAAGCAGGATATAAATCAGCTCTTATAATGATAGGAGTTTTTTGTGCTTTTGCAGCTGGTACTTTATTTATATTTGGTCATAAATTAATAGGATTATTTGTAGATTCAACATTTAATGTTGAGGTTATAAATGTAGGAACACAATATATGAGGATTGTATCTATATTTTATTTCTTTATGGGTCTTATGGTAATTACAAATGGCATTCTTAGAGGTAGTGGAGATATGAAAATATTTTTGGCAAGTACTTTAACCAATCTTTCAACACGTATAATATTTGCATATTTATTTGCATTTTTAATTGGGCAAGCAGCTATATGGTGGTCAGTACCTCTTGGATGGATATTTGCATCTACCATATCTGTTATAAGATATAAAAGTGGTAAGTGGAAATATAAAACTGTTATATAAAGTAAGGAAATATCAAAGTAATCACTTTAGATAATAGGTTTACTTTCTAAGCACAATAATGTTTTACAATAAAATTAACAGAATAAAAGTCCACAGTTAAAACTGGAGATTTTTGTTCTGTAATTTTAAAAAATAGTAATTAAATATAAAATAATATTGCTTTAATTCTATATTAAGGTAATAATAGTATTAAGATTAATTACTAAGGAGAGAATGACATGGAAAACTTTAATTTTAAGGCCTATACAGAAATGTTATTTGGAAAAGGTGAAATTTCTAAACTACCAGAAGTGATGAGTAGATATGGTAAAAATGTTTTGCTTGCTTATGGTGGAGGAAGCATTAAAAGAAATGGAATATATGATAATGTTAAACAATTATTAAGTGATTATAACATAGTTGAACTTGATAAAATTGAACCAAATCCAAGAATTGAAACTGTAAGAAGAGGGGTAGACCTTTGCAAGGAAAATAATATTGATGTTATTTTAGCAGTTGGAGGAGGAAGTACAATAGATTGTGCTAAGGTTGTTGCAGCAGGAGCTTTCTATAATGAAGATCCATGGGACTTAGTTACAAATCCAGAAAAGATAGATAAAGTTTTACCTATAGTAACAATTTTAACATTAGCAGCAACAGGATCAGAAATGAATGGAAATGCTGTTATTTCTAAAATGGAGACAAATGAAAAGTTAGGTACTTCAAGTGTAAATATGAAACCACAAGTATCTATTTTAGATCCAGAGTATTTATATACATTGCCAAGCATCCAAACAGCAGCAGGTACAGCAGATATAATGTCTCATGTATTTGAAAGTTACTTTAAAAATACAAAAGGGGCTTTTGTTCAAGATAAATTCTCAGAAGGACTATTAGAAACTTGTATAAAGTACTGCCCAATAGCTTTAAAAGATCCTAAGAACTATGAAGCTAGAGCTAATTTAATGTGGGCTAGCTCTATGGCGCTTAATGGATTATGTGGAAGTGGTAAACCAGGTGCTTGGAGCTGTCATCCAATAGAGCATGAATTAAGTGCTTTTTATGATATAACTCATGGTGTAGGGCTTGCAATAGTAACTCCAAGATGGATGAGATATATTCTAAGTGAAAATACAGTAGATAAATTTGTGGATTATGCAGTAAATGTATGGCATTTAGAACCTAAAGAAGATAAATTTGCTTTAGCAAATGAAGCAATTGATTTAACAGAAAAATTCTTTAAGGATTGTGGAATTCCTATGTCTTTAAGAGAAGTTAATATTGACGAAACTCATTTTGATGAAATGGCAAAAGGTGCTGTAGAACGTGGTTCTTTAGCTTATGCTTATGTTCCATTAAATGAAGCTGATGTTAAAAAAATATTAGAAATGTGTTTATAAAAATATAAAGATTTTATTAAAAAGAATTATATTATAATTAACTATGATATTGTAATGGAGAGAGTAGATAGATTTTTGGAATAAACAAATCTATCTACTCTTTTTTCTATGATTAGTTTGGGGTTTGAAGGGTATTATATTATTGTATAAAAAGATAGTATTGTATTAACATAAATACAAAGATTAAAAAATTTTAATTTTACTCTAATTTTACTTTCATGAAAAATGAAATCTTCTATTATATAATTTGAACATAGTTTAAATTAGGAGGATATAAAGTGAATAATTTTATACAAGATACAAAGGAAAAAATAAAAATAAACAAGAAGAAAATAATAAAAAGAGTTTCTAGTTTATTAGTTTTATTAGTTGTATTAGGTACGATAGGAATTAAATTTGTGTTTAGCATAGCTAATTCT
>JAFNXG010000058.1 GCA_017383505.1 Clostridium sp. | reverse complement strand
TTATCAAGAACAACTTACACTCAAATAAATGAAGGAGTTCCTGTATCTCGTGAGAATCTTCAACCAGGAGATTTAATCTTCACACATGCGGGACATGTTGGTATATATGTTGGAAACAATCAATTTATACACGCACCAAGAACTGGAGATGTTGTTAAGGTTTCAAGTGTTTATAAGTTCTATGCTGCAAGAAGAATAGTATAATAGTATAATTGTATTTAAAGACTAGAATTATTAATTCTAGTCTTTTTTGTATATAATATGTATAATGTAAGTACTTATTAAATGATAGTAAAAAACAAAAAAATAAAAATAGATATTAAAATGATAAAATTAGTATATAAAATTATTATTTAAGAAATTAAATATATATTAAGGTTTAAGAATTATAGTTTTAGTTAAATGATTATTATAATTAGTATCTATTAAAAATAATCAAGGAGTATTTTATGGACGTGAATATAAATATCGATGAAAGTATAGATGACTTACAACTAAATGGATTAAGACTAATACAAAAGCAACAAGGATTTAGATTTGGAGTAGATGCTGTGTTGTTATCTCATTTTGCAAATGTAAAGAAAAAGCATAGAGTTATTGATTTATGTACAGGAACTGGAATAGTACCGTTTTTAGTACATGGTAAATATAATCCTCAAGAAGTAATAGGTTTAGAGATACAAGATGATATGGTTGAAATGGCAAATAGAAGCTCTAAACTCAATAATATTATGGATATAGTTAAATTTGTTCATGGAGACCTAAAGGATAAAAAAATATTAGATACTTTAGGAAAATTTGATGTAGTAACTGTTAACCCTCCATATAAGCTAAATAATGCAGGAATAGTCAATCCAGATGATAAATTAGCAATAGCTAGACATGAAATAATGTGTACATTAGAAGATGTAATAATAGCAGGTAGAAAGCTCCTTAAAGACAATGGTAGAATGTTTATAGTACATAGACCTGAGAGATTAGCAGATATTTTTGGGCTTATGAGAAAGTATAAAATAGAGCCAAAAAGAGTTAGAATGGTTCAGCCAAATACTAAAAAAGCACCTAATATAGTATTAGTAGAAGGTCAAAGAGATGGAAAACCATTTTTAAAGTGGGAAGATACTTTATATGTTTATGATGATAAAGGGAATTATAGTGAAGAAATAGATCATATTTATGGAAGGATGTAATTGTATGGAATACGGAAAAGTATATTTAGTACCTACACCAATAGGTAATTTAAAAGATATAACATTAAGAGCTTTAGAGGTTTTAGAAAGTGTAGATGAAATTGCTGCTGAGGATACAAGACAAAGTTTAAAGCTATTAAATCATTTCAATATAAAGAAGCCTTTGTTTAGCTATCATCAACATAATGAGCAAGGCAAGAGTGATGAAATATTATCTAAGTTAGAATTAGGTAAAAATATAGCAATAGTTACAGATGCGGGAACGCCAGGGATATCAGATCCAGGTAGTGTAGTAGTAAGAAAGTGTATAGAGAATAATATACCATTTGAAGTTTTACCAGGGGCTACTGCTATTACAACAGCTTTAGTATATTCAGGATTAGATACAACAAAGTTTATCTTTAGAGGATTTATTCCAAGAGAAACTAAAGAAAGAAAAATATTAACAGAAGAAATTAAAGACAAAAAAGAAACATTAATATTCTATGAATCTCCTCATAGACTAATCGATTCTTTAGATTATTTAAAACAGTCATTAGGTAATAGAGATATAGCAGTATGTAGAGAGTTAACTAAATTACATGAGGATATTTATAGAGGGAGTATACAGGATGCGTATAATTGGTTTTTAGAAAATAAGCCAAGAGGAGAGTTTGTACTAGTTATTTCGGGTAAAAGTGATAGTGAATTTAGAGCAGAAAAAGAAAAAGAACTTAGTGGTATAACTATAGAACAGCATTTAATAAACTTAATAAATCAAGGAATAGATAAAAAAGATGCTATAAAAATAGTAGCTAAAGAAAGAGAAATACCTAAAAAAGAGGTTTATAAAATAGCAATTAATTTATAAATAATAGAGAGACTACTAAAAATAGTCTCTCTATTATTTATCTAATAAAATATGTATAGTAATAGTTGATTATTTACCAACTTTTAATTCTTCCATGCAGTTCTTACAAATGTTCTTACCTTTGTAGTTAACAACATCTCTAGCATCACCACAGAAAATACAAGCTGGCTCATATTTCTTTAATATTATTTGTTCACCATCTACGTATATTTCTAAAGCATCTTTTTCAGCTATATCTAAAGTTCTTCTTAATTCTATTGGAATAACTATTCTTCCTAATTCATCTACTCTTCTTACAACTCCAGTTGATTTCATTTAAAATTCCTCCTTAAAACAAGTTTCGACATTTAGCAGATTAATATTACCTTATATGTAATTAAAAGTCAATAATAAACTCTAAAAAAAATTTCAATTACAAAATTCTCGTAAAATTAATTCATAAATAAACTATACTACCATAATTTTGAAAAGTCAATAACATTTTATAAAATAAATGACAAAATAAACACAAAAAAGTATAGCTTGCCCACGAATATTGTAAAATTAGTAGGGACAAGTTTAAAAAGATTAAATATATAAAAATAAAAAAAGAAAAAAAAGTAAGATATGTATTTTAAACTTTTAATATGAAGTTATAATATAATAAAAAAACAACATATAAGATGGACGGAATTAACTTGTAATAAGTTTATGATTACTATATAATATATTTATTAAATATACTAGGAAATGAGGTGAAATAATATGGTTAATAATAATTATATAAAGGCAGTTGCGGAAGAAATAGCAAATACCTCTACGATATCTTATGATGAGCTGCCAAAATATGATTTATTTTTATCTCAAGTAATAGACTTTTTAAATGATAAATTCGTTGAAGATAAATATACTAATAATATAGTTCAAAATTATATAAAGAGTGAAGTTATTAGTAAACCAGAGGACGGTAAAAAAAGAGGATATACTAAGATACATTTAGTTCAACTAGTATTATTAAGTTATATGAGGCCAATACTTACCACTGAAGAAATTAAGAAGGTATTTAGTTTAGCTTTTAATGAGATAAATGATAGAACAGATGATATTATTGATTGGGAAACAGCATATAAGATATTTTTTGAAACGCAAGGAGAGAGTTTTGATAAGTATTTAGAGGCTACAGCAATAAATGATGATAAATTAGATTTAATTATAAAAGAGTTAAAATTAGACGATAAGAATGAAAATAGCATTAGAACATTTATAATTGTTATGTCATTAATAGCTCATGCAAGTGCTATAAAAAAATTAGTACAAAAAATAGTAAAAGATTATCATTCTTAATTTATTTATAGTATTACTTTTATACTCAAAAATAATACTATAAATACAAAGCTACCGATTTAATTGGTAGCTTTTTTGTTATAATAAGAGAATACAATAAGTGAGGAATATTATGTGTGATAAATTATTATTTAAAGATTCAGTTAGAGGTATAATTGAATATGCATTAAAAAGTGGTAGCTTAGATGAAAGATTTGTATCTAGGGGAAGGGCTATTAATGGAACTATTGCTCACGGAAAGCTTCAAAAGGATAATGAGAATTTATATCAAGATTATCAAAAAGAAGTAAAAATGAAGCATGAATTTTGTAGAGATAATATAACTTTATTAGTTGAAGGTAGAGCTGATGGTATTATAAAAGAAAAAGAAAATATAATTATAGAAGAGATAAAATCAACTTATTTAGATTTAACCTATCTATATGATGATTATAATGCATTACATTGGGCTCAAGGAAAGTTTTATGGATATATATATTGTTTAGATAATAACATAGATGAAATAACTATAAGGTTAAGCTATTTTAATTTGAATACAGATCAAATAAGGTCATTTGATCGTGTATATACATTAAATGAATTACAGCGCTTTGTAGATGATTTAATAAATAAGTATTTAGATATAATAATTATAAAAGAAAATTTTAATATAGAGAGAAATAAAAGTATAAAAGAAATTAAATTTCCATTTAAAAGATATAGAAAGGGACAAAGAGAATTAGCGATAAGTTGTTATAGTAGCATAAAAAAGAATGGAATATTTTTCACACAGGCACCTACTGGAATAGGAAAAACAATATCGACTATTTTTCCAGCAATAAAATCTATAGGAGAAGGAATGGGTAAAAAGATAATATATTTAACTGCTAAGACGATAACTAGAACTGTAGCAGAAGATGCCTATCTTAAATTACTGAAAAATAACTTAAAGTTTAAAGTAGTTACAATTACAGCAAAAGAAAAAATTTGTCTTAATAGTGAGGTAAAATGTAATCCGGATGACTGTATTTATGCAAAAAATTATTTTAATAAAATTAATGATGTAGTCAATTGTTTAATAAAGAATGAAAATGTATTCTTTAGGAAACAATTAGTTGAATATGCTAAGGAATATGAAGTATGTCCATTTGAATTATCTTTAGATTTAAGTAATTGGTGTGATGGAGTCATATGTGATTACAATTATGCATTTGATCCTAGTGTTCGTTTAAAAAGAATATTTGAAGATAGAAATGAAGAAAATATACTATTAATAGATGAGGCACATAATCTTGTTAATAGAGCTAGAGAAATGTATAGTTCTACTTTAGAAAAAAGTAAAATAATGAAGGTAAATAAACTTATAAAAGGAAGGGCACCGAATTTATATAAAATTTCTAATGCAATAAATAAAGAATTTATAAAGATACGAAGAGAATTAGAAGAAATAAATAAAAGTTTTAAGTATCATAATGAAGAGTATACAGAATTAATAAAATTATTAAGAGCTTTTATAAATGAAGCCGATAGCTACTTAGTAAAAAATAAGGGCATAGATGGATATGAAGAAATATTAGATTTTTATTTTTCGGCAAGGAATTTTATTTCAGCAAGTGAATTATATAGTAAAGAATATACAACTATTTTAAAAAGTGAAAAAAATGAATTTAGCATAAAAATATTTTGTATTAATCCGTCAAAAAATTTAAGGAAAATAATAAAAACTGCATATTCAAGTATAATTTTTTCAGCTACATTATCTCCTATAAAATATTATATAGATTTAATAGGTGGAGATGAAAAAAGTTATAGATTAAAATTTGATTCGCCATTTGAAAAAGAAAATTTATCAATATATTTATATGATTTAGATATGAGGTACGTAAATAGGGAAAAGAATATAGACATATTATGTAGAATTATAAATAAGTTTATAAATGAAGAAACAGGCAACTATATGGCTTTCATGCCATCTTTTCAATATTTAAATAGTGTATATTCAAGATATATAGAGTTATATGGAGACAATGGGGTAATAATGCAAAAAGAAAGTTTATCGGAAACTGAAAAAGAAGAATTTTTATATAAATTTACTGATGATAGTAAGATAGTTGCTTTTACAGTAGTTGGAGGAATGTTTTCAGAAGGTGTAGATTTACCGGGGAATAGATTAATAGGAGCAATTGTTGTAGGAGTAGGATTTCCTATGGTTTCTATTGAGAATAATATAATATCAGAATACTTTAATAATAATGGTTTTGATTATGCATATACCTATCCAGGAATAAATAAAGTTCTTCAATCTGTAGGAAGAGTAATAAGAACAGAGGAAGATAAAGGTAGAGTATTATTAATAGATAAAAGATATGACAGTTATAAATATAAATGTCTTATTCCAAATGACTGGGAAATAAAGAAATATAATTATTAAATATAGAGTATGAAAGGTAGTTTGGAGGTATTATGTCTAAAGAAATAATAAAAAGAAAAAGGAGTTTTTTTGAAATTATAATTCATTTTATAATAAAGATAAAAGAAGATGATATTTTTGCTTTAAGTGCTCAATTAGCATACTATTTAATATTATCGTTTTTTCCTTTTCTAATTTTTTTATTAACATTGCTTGGGTTTAGTAATTTAGATTCTATGGAGGTATTAGGAGCATTAAGAACTATACTACCTACTAGTGCATTTGAATTAATTTATAGTGTAATAGTAGAGATTATAGAGAAGCAGAGTACTGGATTATTAGGGGCATCATTACTATTAGTTATTTGGTCTGCATCGTCTGCATTTAGAGCAGTAATTAAAGGTATAAATAAGGCTTATGGATTAAAAGAAAATAGATCATTTATAAAAAGAATTTTTATAGCAATCATATGCACGTTTTTATTGGCATCTTTAATAATGTTAACGCTAATAATGTTAGTATTTGGAGGAATAATAGGTAATATATTAGCTTCATATTTACCATTCCAGGATGTAGTGCATAACATATGGAATATGATTAGGTATGGTCTTATTGTGGTTATGATGATATTAATTTTTGCAGGAATATATAGATATACTCCTGCAAAAAGGCTTAGATGGAGAGAAGTATTTCCAGGTGCGATTTTTTGTACAGTAGGATGGCTAATTGTTTCATTGGGTTTTTCGTTTTATATAAATAACTTTAGTAATTACTCTAAAATATATGGTGGATTGGGAGCTGTTATTGTATTGATGACATGGTTATATATTACATCAATAATTTTAATTATAGGTGGAGAAATAAATTCAGTTATAGCTAATATAAGGGGAAGGCTATAAGAGTTTAATACAATATTATTTTAATGATTATTTACTAAATATAGTTAATTTTCCATGAATAGAAAAAAATGAAGTGGTTATACTCAAAAATGAAATATTCAGGAGGTGTAAATAAATGAATAAAATAATTTTGTTAGGAAAACTTATAAGGGATCCTGAACTAAAAGCTATAGATAATGGTGAAAAAGTTTTTACTAGATTTATTATAGCAGTGGATAGAAGCTTTAAATCATCTGATGGAACTAGAAAAGCAGATTTAATTCCAGTAACTATATGGGGAAGAAAAGCTGAGGTTGTTTGTAAGTATATGACTAAAGGTAGTTATATTAGTTTAAGTGGAAGATTAAAGACCGGAAGCTATGAAGATAAACAAGGAAATAAAAAGTATATAGCTGAAGTTGTTGCAGAAGATTTTAAATTTGTTGGAAACAAGCGAGATATTAGAGAAAATAATGAGGTTATTGGTGAAGAATAGTTTAAGAATGGAGATTGTTTGATTACAGTCTCTATTTTTTTATTATATTTTTATTATAAAAAATATAAATTTATATACTTTTCGACATTTATTAATATAAGTTAAAATATCAATTTATATACTAAACTTATAATATTAAATAAAAAAGGTCTAATAAATTAC
Source organism: Clostridium sp. (assembly GCA_017383505.1). Lineage (GTDB taxonomy): Bacteria > Bacillota > Clostridia > Clostridiales > Clostridiaceae > Clostridium. The sequence goes on along the minus strand of JAFNXG010000058.1, from coordinate 14,105 downwards.
AATTATGTTGAAAGGTAAGAGAAATTTTATAAAAAATCTCCCCATCATTTGACATAATTTTAATCTAATGTATGGTATTGTTTTATTATTAAATAATAGTAAAGGGGGAAGTAGGGGATGAAAATAAAAACAACATTAAGTACAAAAATTAATGTTGATGAAAGAGAGTTAAAGTATATTTATAGGTTAACCGAAAAAAATATTAAAAATAAACAAGTTTTTGGTATAGAAATAGAAAGACAAGATTTTAAATGCGGGGAAGTAATAAACTTAGAAAGAGATTATATAGCAATAGTATCAAATGAAGAAAAAAAAGCTAATGATATATTATTTAAATTGTTTAATAATTTAGTTTCGCCAATTCATTTAATTGATGTAGTTGGAGAATATTCAGATTTATGCGTTGCTGAATTATAAAGTAAAATTATATAAGATATGCTACATAATAAATATTTACTAAAGATAATTAAAATGTTTTTATAGATATGTAATTAACAAAAGAGGTGATTTTAATGATATTAGGAGTTGGGACAGACTTAATAGAAATAGATAGAATAAAAGATGCAATTAATAATACACCAATGTTTTTAGAAAAGATATTTACCAATAATGAAATTCAATATTTAACTAAAGGAAAGTTAAGAATTGAAACTATTGCTGGAAATTTTGCAGTAAAAGAGGCTGTAAGCAAAGCTATAGGTACTGGATTAAGAGGATTTGGATTTAAAGATATAGAGGTTTTTAGAGATGAACTAGGAAAACCAATAATAGAAATATCTGAAAAAGTAAAATCATTAATAGATTCAGATAATTATAAATTTAATGTATCTATATCTCATAATAGGACATGTGCAGTTGCTTTCGTAGTGCTAGAATTGTGCCAATCTACATAATATTAAAAAGAATAGTTAAAATAGATTATATTTTAAGTTTAACTTAATAATAAATTATGAATAAAATCAATATTAACTTAATATTAGTAATAATGAAATAGTGTTCATGGAGGATCTATGAGGAAAAAGATTATTATAACATTATTACTAATGATACCTTTTATATCAATTATTCTTGTTGTTATTTTTAGGGGAACTTTTTTACCGAGTAATGAGGATATAATAAGAGATTTAAAAAACATTAAATTCTATGAAACAAAAGTTGAATACATAATTAAAAATAGCAAAGGAGAAGAGAGAGAAAGTACAAAACAATACTATTCTAAAGAGGATGGAGTAAGAATAGAGTTTGAAGAGGGACAAGTTAAAATCTATAAGTCGGATGGAATTTATGTAAAAGATAATTCTTCTACTGGAGAATATATAATTGAAAATGATATGGATATATTTCATTCATTAGCTTTTATAAATCAGATCTTATCATATCCTCTAAAGAGTGATTCTATTAAAGAAGCACAAGAGGAGTGGGGAGATAAGATATATATACAAGTAGATACAGAGTTATTTTTAAACAATAATCATTTTTATAGTGCTAGAATTTTTATAAATAAGAAATCTAGAACTCCTATAGGAATTATAATTTACGATAAATATGGAAATGACTCATTAAAAATAATATATGAAGACTTTGAAATCACTAATAATATGGATAAAAATCTATTTGAACAATGAATTTAGTTATCAAGGCTTTTATAAATTTTAAATATTTTACGAAAGCCTTGATAAAGCAAAGATATAATAAAAGATAAATAAACAAATGAGTAAATGAAGAGGAAAGTTAAATAAAATTTAGCCAGAGTATTATTTAATTTAAATAAATCTTATTAAAATAGTGACTATATTAAAGTACATAGTGAGTATGTGAGAAAGATGAGTTTAAGCACAGTGTAAGTGATTTAAATGTAAAAAAATCAAAGTAATTACATTTGTATTTACAAATTGACATATTTTGAAATATAATTTTCTTATATGATAGAAAATAGAACTCTTAGGAGGCTAATATGTCAGAAAAGGTAGATAATATAAAAAATATTAAATATAAAAATGATTTTAAAAAAAATAGGAAATTTATTAAAGATAATTTAATAGTATATAGTGAGGATTATAAAGCATTTGAATTTTTTGAATTAATGAAGAATGGATATATAGAAATGTCAAAGATTAATCTAGAGATTATTCAAGAATTTAATCCATCACAAAAGTCACTTAAGTACAGATTTGATGATATAAATGAATATGAGAAATGGCTTTGCGGAGTGTGATATTTTTAATGACGACTATGGTTGTAAAAAGAGGGGATATTTTTTATGCAGATTTAAGTCCTGTTATAGGCTCTGAGCAAGGTGGAATTAGACCAGTAATTATAATACAAAATGATATAGGGAATAAGTATAGTCCTACAGTTATAGTAGCGGCTATAACTTCACAGATTAATAAGGCCAAGCTTCCGACACATGTAGAAATTTCTTCAGAAGAATATGGTCTAAATAGAGATTCAGTTGTGTTATTGGAGCAGATAAGGACATTAGATAAGAAAAGGCTTAAAGAAAAAATAGGCCATATGACAGAGGCTGATATGAAAAAAGTAGATAAATCATTACTTATTAGTATAAGTCTAGCTTAAGTATTAATTAGTAAAAGACAAGGTTTTAAAACTTTGTCTTTTTTGTAATAAAAATTATAAAAAATATATGTGATACACAATTTAAAGCAATAATGTATACTTTAAGATAATAATGTATACAAATTAAAATTATTATGTTAAAATGAATTTGAGTAATTTACATAATTAAAGAGTATAATAAAATATATTAATATAAATTTTCACAACGGAGGCTTTAAAATGGTTAATAATGTAGAACAATTAAAATCAATATCTAAATTAATTAGAAAAGATATAATTTCAATGTTAACAGAATCAGCATCAGGACATCCAGGAGGATCTTTATCAGCTGCTGATATTGTAACTACTCTGTTTTTTAAAGAGATGAATATAGATCCAAGTAATCCTAAAAATCCAGATAGAGATAGATTCGTATTATCAAAAGGTCATGCTGCACCAGTTTTATATAGTGCATTAGCAAGAAAAGGATTTTTACCGGTAGAAGAGTTAAACACATTAAGAAAGTTTGGTTCAAGATTACAAGGACATCCAAGTATGAAATGTTTACCAGGTATTGATATGTCAACAGGGTCTTTAGGACAAGGAATTTCTTCAGCAGTAGGAATGGCTCTAGCTGGCAAGTTAGATAATAAACAATACAGAGTATATACAATTTTAGGTGATGGTGAACTAGAAGAAGGTCAAGTATGGGAAGCTTCTATGTGTGCTGCACACTATAAATTAAATAACTTAACTGCTTTTATAGATTTTAATGGACTACAAATAGATGGAAATATAGAAGAAGTTATGAATCCATCTCCAATAGATAAGAAGTTTGAGGCTTTTGGATGGAATGTATTAGTTATAGATGGACATAACTATGATGAAATAATAGATGCTATAGAAAAGGCAAAACAATGTGAAGATAAACCAACAGCAGTTATATGTAAGACTGTTAAAGGTAAAGGTGTATCATTTATGGAAAATGAAGCTGCATGGCATGGTACAGCACCAAGTAAAGAACAATGTGAAAAGGCTTTAGCTGAGATTGGAGGAGACAGATAATGAGTAAGAAAATCGCTACAAGAGAAGCATATGGGAAAGCATTAGCAGAATTAGCAAAAGAAAATGAGAATGTAGTAGTATTAGATGCGGATTTATCTAAGTCTACTAAAACAGCTGACTTTAAAGCTGTTTGTCCAGAAAGATTCTTTAATATGGGAATAGCTGAAGGAAATATGATGGGGGTTGCAGCTGGGTTATCTACTTGTGGAAAAATTCCTTTTGTAAGTACTTTCGCAATGTTTGCTGCAGGTAGAGCATTTGAACAAATAAGAAATTCAATATGTTATCCAAAATTAAATGTTAAGGTTTGTGCAACACATGCAGGATTAACAGTTGGAGAAGATGGAGCATCTCATCAAACTGTTGAAGATTTATCATTAATGAGAAGTATACCAAATATGGTAGTTATCTCACCAGCTGATGCTGTTGAAACTATAGCTGCAATCAAAGCTATAGCTAAATATGAAGGACCTTGTTATGTGAGATTAGGAAGAGCAGCTGTAAATGTAATAAATGATGAAAACACTTATGAGTTTAAATTAGGAAAAGGTGTTGTAGTAGAAGAAGGTACTGATGCTACAATAGTTGCAACTGGAATAATGGTTGATGCAGCTATAGAAGCAAAAAGACTATTAGCAGATCAAGGAGTTAATGTTAGAGTTATAAACATACACACTATTAAACCTTTAGATGATGAACTAATAGTTAAAGCAGCTAAAGAAACTGGTGTTATTGTAACAGCTGAAGAACATAGTGTAATTGGCGGATTAGGCTCTGCTGTTTCAGAAGTTATTACTGAAAAGTATCCTGTACCAGTTTTAAAAGTTGGAGTTAAGGATGTCTTTGGGGAAAGTGGTAAGCCAGATGAATTATTAAAGGCTTATAACTTAACTGCAGAAGATATAGTAAATAAAGTTAAAGAAGCAATTACTTTAAAAAAATAGATAATATATATTACCATAAAACAGTTATTTAACCACCAAACTGCGATTTTAATCGCAGTTTTTTTTATAGTAAAAAACGATATATAAAAAACACTTATGTACAACATTTAGGATAAAAAAGCATATAATGAGGGAAAATAGTACAAATAATTATAATTTGTAAGGAGATTTGTATGAATAGAGGTAAACTAAAAGATTTTGGGTTAATAACAGTAGGAATACTTTTTGTTGCTATATCAGTAGCATATTTTTTTGAGCCTAATAATATAGCGGCAGGAGGTATAACAGGATTAGCAATAGTTATAAATCACTATATACCGTTTATATCAGTTGGACCTCTTGTTCTTATTATGGATTCTGTTTTATTTGTAATTGCATTAATAGTAATAGGAGGAAAGTTTGGAGCTAAAACTATATATTCTAGCGTTTTATTATCAACTTCTATGTGGATAATGCAAACTTTTTTACCTTTTAATTTTACAAATGATTTGATGTTAGCTACTATATTTGGTACATTAATATCAGCGGGAGGAATGGCTATAGTATTTAATGCAAATGCTTCAACTGGTGGAACTGATATAATAGCCAAAATATTAAATAAATTTTTTCACTTTAATATAGGAAGATCACTATTAATGGTAGATTTTTTAGTAACTTTATTAGGTGCAATAACATTTGGAATTAATATTGGCTTATACGGATTATTATCAGTAATAGTAAATGGAATTGTTATAGATAAAATTATAGCAGGATTTAATGTAAAGAGTGGTATTACTATAATAAGCGATAAAAATAAAGAAATAAGTAAATATATTCTAAATGACTTAAAAAGAGGATGTACTTTTATTAAAGGTATTGGGGGATTTACAGAAAAAGATGTATCTTTGTTATATACTATATTAGATAGACGTGAATTAATAAAATTGAAGAACTACATTATAGAACTTGATAAAAGAGCATTTATCACAGTTGGAGAAGTTCATGAAGTTATGGGAGAAGGGTTTAAAGATATACATGAGGATTAAAAATAAAAATAATGGGGGATACTTATGAAAAAATTTAAAGAGTATTTATTAACTACAGTAGGAATAGCATTAACTGCAATTGCATTAGAATATTTCTTCTTTCCATGTGATATTGCAGCAGGTGGAGTATCAGGTATAGGACTAGTAATAAATAAATTAATAGGTATAGATACTAGTTTAGTAGTTCTTATACTAAATATATTCCTATTTGTATTAGCATTTATTGTTCTAGGTAAATCTTTTGGTGCTAAAAGTATTTATGCAACTGTAATGCTTTCAGTATTTATGTGGATAATAGAAAAGTTTTTCACACCACAAGTTCTAACTGAAAATATGTTTTTAGCTAGCTTCTTTGGTTCAATGATTTTAGGTATGGGAGCTGCTATAGTCTTTCATCAAGGAGCATCAACAGGTGGGACTAGTATTATAGCATCAATTATAAGTAAATTCACACCTATAGGAATAGGAATATCAGTATTACTTACTGATTCATTTGTTTGTATATTAGCTATTGGTATATTTGGAGTAGATAAGGGTTTATTTGGATTCTTTAGTGTAATCCTAATAGGATTAATTATAGATAAATTTATAGACGGATTTAACGTATGTAAACAAGTATTCATAATTACATCAAAGGAGAAAGTTATAGTAAATCATATAATAAAAAATATTGATAGAGGATGTACAGTATTAAATGGTAATGGTGGATATACTGGAAGCGATGTAAAAATAATATATACAGTATTAAATACAAAACAATTTATAGAATTAAAAAAATATGTAAAAGAAATAGATCCAGAAGCATTCGTAACTGTTAATGAATCAACAGAAGTTTTAGGAAAAGGATTTGCTAACTTACAATAAACCCTTAAATATTGGTGTTGTTAACTATTATGTGATATAATGGATTTATAGTCTGTAAAAATAGACTATAGTTAAAGTTGTAAGAGGTGTTATTTATGATAGAATTTAAGGACGTGTCCAAGATATATGATAATAATGTTAAGGCATTATCCAATGTAAATGTAAAAATAAATTCAGGAGATTTTGTCTTCTTAGTTGGACCATCTGGTGCTGGTAAATCTACATTTATAAAAATGTTATTAAAAGAAGTAGAGCCAACAATGGGAGAAATTGTGGTAGCTGATAAAGAGTTATCTAAAATAACTAGAAATCAAATACCTTATTATAGAAGAAAGATAGGTATGGTATTCCAAGATTTTAGACTAATACCTACTTTAAATGTATATGAGAATGTTGCTTTTGCAATGAGAGTAGTAGAAGCTTCTCAAAAGGAAATAAGAAAAAGAGTACCAATGGTATTATCTTTAGTAGGTTTATCACATAAATATAAGATGTTCCCTAATGAATTATCAGGAGGAGAACAGCAAAGGGTATCATTAGCTAGAGCGATAGTTAATAATCCTTCAGTATTAATAGCTGACGAGCCTACAGGTAACTTAGACCCAGAAACAGCAAAAGAAATAATGGGATTATTAGAAGATATAAATAGAGCAGGAACAACAATATTAATGGCTACTCATGCAAAGGATATAGTTGATAATATGCAAAAGAGAGTTATAGCTATTGATAAAGGTTGTGTAGTAAGAGACGATAGAAAGGGGATGTACGAAAATGAAAATTAGCACATTAAATTACTTTATAGTAGATGCTTTAAAAAGCATAAAAAGAAATAGGACAATTAGTGTTGCTGCAATGATAACAGTATTAATAACATTTTTTGTTTTTGGTACATTTACTCTATTAGCATTAAACTTTAATAAAAGTATTGAAGATGTAGCATCTAAAATTCAAATACAAGTATATTTAAAAGATGACATAAAGTTAGTTGATCAAAAAGAGATAGAACTTAAATTAATGGAAAATCCTGAGGTAAGTGAAGTTACATATGAATCAAAAGATGAAGCATTCCTAAACTTAAAAGAAAATCTAGGAAGTAATGAAGGATTATTAGAAGGATATGATTTAAATAACAATCCTTTACCAAGTTCATTTATAGTAAATTTAAAAGACCCTTCATATGCTGAAGATGTAACTAAATCAGTTGAAGGTATGACTGGTGTTGAAGGAATAGGTAATCAACAAGATGTAATCAATACAATAAGTAAGTTTGTTAATGTAGTTCAAATAGTAGGAATAGGATTATTTATAGTATTTATTGGTGTATCAGTATTCCTAATAATGAATACAATAAAGCTTACAGTTTACTCTAGAAGAAGAGAAGTTGGAATAATGAAGTTTGTTGGAGCAACAGACTGGTTTATTAGATGGCCATTTGTTATTGAAGGAATAATCATAGGAACTATAGGAGCATTAGTAGCAAGCTTAGCATTATTCTTAGCATATAGCGGTATATTCAAATGGATAGTTTCATCTATGTTTATAGTTAATCTAGTACAACCTCAATTTGTTTTAACAACATTATTAGCATGCTTTGTTGGTGGAGGAATAGCTGTTGGAGCAGTAGGAAGTATCTTTGCATTAAGAAAATTCTTAGTTGTTTAGTATTTAGTAATTAGGTAAAAATAAAATATATATAATTATATAAAACTACAACTCAAACTTTAGTTTTGGGTTGTAGTTTTATATGAATAAAGGGTAAAATCTAATATATATAGATGGAAAGGAAGAGAGTTTATGGAAAATTTTAATGAAGAGGAAAAGAAGCCCAAGAAGTCAGTATTAAAGAATTTAAGTGAAAATAAAAGTAATAATTCTAAAGTAAAAGTACTTAAATATATAGTTTTAATAGCAGTTTTAGGAGTAACATATTTAGGAGTATTCTATTTAGGGAATATGGTAGCTACTAAGGGAGTTATAATGGGAACTGTTCCTGAAAAGGCTATTGATGATTTATCTCAGGTCGGAGATGTTTCAAAGTATTATAATCTATTTAATCTTAGAAATATGTTATTTTCAACATATGATGGAGAAATAGATGATGAAAAGTTATTAGAGGGCGCTATGAAAGGAATGGCTGATGCAATAGGTGACCCATATACTGTTTATATGAATCAAGATGAATTTATAACATTCATTGAATCAAGTCAGGGAAGTTTTTATGGAATAGGAGCACAACTAGGTATTAGAGATAATAATGTAACTGTAATAGCTCCAGTTGAGGGATCACCAGCAGAAAAAGCAGGTTTAAAAGCTGGAGATATAATATTAAAAGTTGATGATTATGAAGTTAATGAATTAAATACAGAAGCTGTTGTTTCCAGAGTTAGAGGAGAAGAGGGAGTACCTGTAACATTAACAATAAAGCGTGAAGGTGTAGAAGATCCTTTAGAAATAAAGATAGTTAGAGCCGAAATAAAGACTGAGTCAGTAAAAGGTGAAATTCTAGAGGATGGAATAGGTTATATTCAATTAACAACTTTTAGTGATGAAGAGGTAAGTGATAAGTTTGCTGAAAAATTAAATGAATTAAAACAGCAAGGAATGAAAAAACTAATATTAGATTTAAGAGGAAACCCCGGTGGATACTTAAATGAATGCGTTGAAATAGCATCTAATTTTATTCCAGAAGGAGAAGTTATTACTTATACAATTGATAAATATGATAAAAAAGTAATATCAAATTCATTAGGTGGAGATGCTATTGGAATGCCTTTAGTTGTACTTGTTGATGGTGGAAGTGCTAGTGCATCAGAAGTTGTAACAGGTGCATTAAGAGACTACGAAGTAGCAACTATAATAGGAACAAGAACATTTGGTAAGGGTATAGTTCAACAACTAAGAGTTTTACCTAATGATATGGGAGGACTTAAAGTTACTACATCTAAGTACTATACACCAAATGGAGAGAATATTCATGGCACAGGAATAGAGCCTAATATAGTTGTAGAAATACCACAAGAAGTATTGGATATGGATTATGATAGAAGTATTGATCCACAGTTCCAAAAAGCATTAGAGGTAATAAGAGAGAAGAATTAATTAGGAGGCTCAGAATGGATTTAATAGTTCATAGCTTAAAGTCTATAGCAACAGCAATAATTGAGCCAATGCATCTAATTATGCTTGTAATATTTGGGGTAATATTTTATTTTAAAAATGTTAGAATAGTATCGATTCAAAAGATGACATTAGGTGAGGGGATAAATACCCCTCTAGAACTTACATTATCCCAAATTATATTAGGAATATTAGCAGGTGCTATTGGAAGTATAATATTATCTATACTTGGAGTCACATTTAGTGAAAATTCAGGAATAGAATTTATATTAATGATATCTATATTATCTTTATTTTATAAGAAGAAATATATATCATATGCATATTCAGCTGCTATATTAGCGACAATAGGAATTATATTAAATATTATCAGTAATGCTATAGGAGTCAAACTATTATTAGATATCAATGTATTATCATTGATAACTTTTATAGGAGTAATATACATATTAGAAGGTCTTTTAATTATGTTTGATGGAAGTAGAGGTGCAATACCTGTATTTACTAAAAAAGAGGACAAAATAGTAGGTGGATTTTCATTTTCTAGATATTGGCCTATGCCTATTGCTATACTTATGATATTTAGTAACAGCGCATCAGGAGGGGAATCAATTTATTCCAATTTAGCATCATGGTGGCCAATTATAAATAGAGAAAGTACATTAGCATTATTAACTACTGCAATGATAGTAAGTATTCCTATTTATGGTATATTAGGATATAGTAATGTTACATTCACCCAAGAAAAGAAAATTAAATCATTAAGATGTGGTATTACTATTGCATTGTATGGATTATCAGTTGCTTTAGTTGCACAATTAGCTAATATAAATATATTAGGACAAATAGTATCCATAATATATGTACCCTTAGTATTTGAATTAATTATGCGTTATGAATATAGAGTTGAGAAAAAAGGAAAATTTTTATATGTAAGTGATGATGAGGGAATTATGGTTCTTGAAGTTACTCCAAATTCACCTGCATATGAAGTTGGAATTAAAAGAGGAGATAAAATAATAGAAATTAACGGACAAAGTATTAAATCAGAAGTAGATATTTTAAAAATAGCAAGAGAAAGTATTTTTAAAGTGCCTGTTAAGATAAAGAATAATTCGGGACAAGTTTTAGAATATATTATACAACCTAGAAATAAAAGGTTAGGTATGTTGCTAGTACCTAAACTGGTAAAGAGAGAAGATATATTTGAAATAAAAGCAGATGATTTAAAAAATATAATAAATGAACTTAAAAATAAAAGTAAATAATATTTTATAATATTAATCTAAAAGTAAGCAAATTAGATTTTAATTAAGGACCTAGAGTCTAATTAAGTTTTGTGTTAGAAAAGTATTACTCAAAGCTTAATTGGTCTACAGGTCCTTAAATATAATGTTTTTTATTTAGTTATTGCAATAAATATCTAAATAAGTAACCATAAGATAGTAATTTGGAGGTGGGAAGATGGCAGAGTTTAAGATACACTCTAAGTTTAAACCTACAGGAGATCAACCAAAAGCAATTGAAAGTTTAGCAAATGGAATAAAAAATAATGAAAAGTACCAAACACTTTTAGGTGTAACAGGTTCAGGAAAAACATATACTATGGCTAATATAATAGAGAAGGTTCAAAAGCCTACAATAGTATTAGCTCATAATAAAACATTAGCAGCACAGTTATGTTCTGAATTTAAGGAGTTTTTTCCAGATAATATAGTTGAATACTTTGTTTCTTATTATGACTATTATCAACCAGAAGCATATGTTCCGCAAACTGATACGTTTATTGAGAAGGATGCATCTATAAATGATGAAATAGATAAGTTAAGACACTCTGCTACATCTGCATTATTTGAAAGAAGAGATGTTATAATAGTTGCCTCAGTATCATGTATTTATGGGTTAGGTAACCCAGATGAATACGAAAAGCTTACTATATCTTTAAGAGTAGGTATGGAAAAGGATAGAGATGAAATAATAAAGAAGTTAATTGAAATTCAATATGAAAGAAATGATATTGATTTTTCAAGAGGTACTTTTAGAGTAAGAGGAGATTCTTTAGATATTATACCAGCATCATCTTCAACTAAAGGAATAAGAATAGAGTTCTTTGGCGATGAGATAGATAGAATAAGAGAATTTGATGTTTTAACAGGAAAAATATTAGGGGAAAGAGAGCATGTTGCTATATTCCCAGCATCACATTTCGCAGCATCTAAAGAAACACTAGATAAGGCAATAAAGCAAATAGAGGACGAATTAGAAGATAGATTAAGAGAATTAACATCACAAGATAAACTTTTAGAAGCTCAGAGATTAAGACAAAGAACAAACTATGATATAGAAATGATTAAGGAAATGGGATATTGTAGTGGAATAGAAAACTACTCAAGAGTTTTAGATGGAAGAGCACCAGGTACTCCACCAAAGACATTATTAGATTATTTCCCGGGAGATTATTTAATGTTTATAGATGAAAGTCATGTTACATTGCCTCAATGTAGAGCTATGTATGCTGGGGATAGATCAAGAAAAGATACATTAGTTGAATATGGATTTAGATTACCTTGTGCATATGATAATAGACCTTTAAAATTCGAGGAATTTGAAAAGAAAATGAATCAAGTTGTATTTGTATCTGCAACTCCAGCACAATATGAGTTAGACCATTCAACTAATATAGCAGAACAAATAATAAGACCAACAGGACTTTTGGATCCAGTAGTTGAAATAAGACCAGTAACAGGACAGATAGATGATTTATATGCACAAATACTAGAGACAACAGGTAGAGGATTTAGAACATTAGTAACAACATTAACTAAAAGGATGGCAGAGGATTTAACTAAATACTTAACAGAATTAGGTATTAAGACAACTTATATGCATTCTGATATAAAGACTATTGAAAGAATGGAGATTATAAGAGATTTAAGATTAGGTAAATTTGATGTTTTAGTTGGAATTAACCTTTTAAGAGAAGGACTAGATATTCCAGAAGTTGCTTTAGTTGCAATTTTAGATGCTGATAAAGAAGGATTCTTACGTTCTGAAACTTCTATGGTTCAAACTATAGGAAGAGCTGCAAGAAATGCAGAAAGTAAAGTTATTATGTATGCAGATAGAATTACAGGGTCAATGGATAGAGCTATTAAAGAGACAAATAGAAGAAGAGAGATCCAAATTAAGTATAATGAGGAGAATGGAATTGTTCCTACAACTATAATAAAAGATGTTAGAGAAGTAATTGAAGCAACAAAGGTTGCAGAAGAGTCTGCTGATTATGGAATGGATAGTGCTGTTGAATTAACTGCTAAAGAAAAGAAGAAGTTAATCAAACAATATACAGAGGAAATGAAAGATGCTGCTAAGAATCTTCAATTTGAAAGAGCTGCAGAGCTTAGAGATATGATTAATAAGCTTAAGGAATAATTTTATTGGAAATTATATCATTAACTGATTCCTATATTTTAAGGTAGGAGTCAGTTTTTTTATGAAAATCATAACTAATTATTTGGAAAACTGGTATAATTTATATAGTTGATTATATAGGAGAGAATGTAAATATGGATTTAAATAAAAAAATATTAGTAGTTGAAGATGATTGGGACATTAATGGACTTTTATGTAAAATATTAATTCAAAATGGATATGAAGTTAGAGGAGCTTATTCAGGATCTGAAGCAAAGATGTGTGTGGAGCAATTTGAATATGATCTTATTATCTTAGATTTAATGTTACCTGGAATATGTGGAGAAGAATTATTAAGAGAAATAAGAAAAAAACATTTAATGCCTATAATAGTTGCTTCAGCTAAAACTAGTACTGAAGATAAAATATCGGTTCTTAGAATGGGTGCAGATGATTTTATAAGTAAGCCTTTTGATATTAATGAAGTATTAGCTAGGGTTGAGGCTCAATTAAGAAGATATACTAAGTTTTCTAGCCAAAATAGTATTAACAATAAATTTACTCATAAAAATTTAGAGTTAGATATTGATAGTAGGCAAGTACATGTTAATGGAGAAGAAGTAAGTTTAACTGTTAGAGAATTTGATATATTAGAATTATTAATTACTAACCCTAATAAAGTATTTACTAGGGCAAATCTTTTTGAGTCTGTTTGGAAAGATGATTTTATGGGCGATGATAATACTGTTAATGTTCATATAAGTAATTTAAGGTCTAAGCTTTCTAAGGTTGATAAAGATAATGAATATATACAAACAGTATGGGGAATTGGATTTAAATTAAAGGAATAATTGATGAAAAGTGCATGCCCTTGGGGATATCTAAATACTGGATAACTCCAGGGGTATATTTTATTTGTAAACTTAATACTTTCTTAATATTTTCTTTAAGATATCTTACAACTATAGATATACAATAAAATCAAGTTAAGAGATTAAATGAAAATAACAAAAAAGCGATAGAGAATTTTATCAAGGGGGTAAATGAAGATGAAAGAAGTTATATTAAAAACTTATAACATTACTAAGAAATATGGAAATCAAGTAGCGGTAAACAATGTTAA
>JAFNXG010000057.1 GCA_017383505.1 Clostridium sp. | reverse complement strand
CTTCTTCATTACTTCTAATCCACCAAGCTTCTTAAGATGTTTAAATACCTTTCCACAAATATAAATTCCATATGCTGGTGGTGTGTTATATAAAGATTTATTATCTACATGCACTTTATATTGAAGCATTGTTGGAGTACCTTCAAGTACATTATCTGTAATTAAATCTTCACGGATAATTACAATTACTGTACCAGCAGGTCCAATATTTTTTTGAACTCCAGCAAATATTAAACCATACTTAGTAACATCAATAGGTTGAGATAATATATCAGATGACATATCAGCAACTAAAATTTTCCCCTTAGTATCAGGTAAGTTATGATAAGTAGTTCCATAGATTGTATTATTGTGACATATATATACATAGTCTGCATCAGAGCTTACCTCTACCTTATCTACATCTGGAATATATGAGAAAGTTTTATCCGCTGATGATGCTAACTCATTTACTTTTCCATATTTTTTTGCTTCTGCTGCTGCTTTTTTGGCCCATTGACCTGTTATAATATAATCTGCAACTCTATTTTTCATTAGGTTCATTGGAACCATTGCAAATTGTGTTGAAGCTCCACCTTGAAGAAATAATACTTTATAATTATTAGGAATATTCATTAATTCTCTTAAATCCTCCTCTGCCTCTTGAATAATTTCCTCAAAAGCCTTAGAGCGATGACTCATCTCCATTACTGACATTCCTGTACCTTTATAATCTAACATTTCTGATGCTGCTTCTTTTAATACCTCTTCAGGTAATACAGCTGGTCCAGCAGCAAAATTATATACTCTTGTCATAAAAATCCCCCCCAATTTCTATTACAATATGTTTATTTATATATTATAGTTTATTTGTAGCTAAATTTAGCTAAGCATATGAATAAATAATCCACTTCTAGGTTTTGGTTCAAACCAAGTAGATTTAGGTGGCATTATCATTCCTCTATCTGCAATACTCATAATATCATCAATTGTTGTTGCAAACATTGAAAAACTTACTTTCATATCTTTATCTGCTCTTTTCTCTAATTCTTTAATACCTCTTATTCCTCCAATAAATTCAATTCTATCAGATTTAGTTGGATCATCAATTCCTAGTATTGGAGAAAGTAAATTATTTTGAAGTATTGATACATCTAGTCTATCCATTGGGTCATCTTCATTAAAAGTTCCTTCCTTGGCTTCAAGCTCATACCAAACATGATTCATATACATACCAAAAGTATGCTTTCTATTAGGTTTAACAGGAAACTTAGAAGCTTTAATATAAAAATTCTTTTCTATATTACTTAAAAACTCTTCCTCACTTAAACCATTTAAATCCTTAACTGTTCTATTATAATCTAAGACCTCTAATTCATTATCAGGATAAGCTATCGCTAAGAAATAATTAAATTCCTCTTCACCTGTGTAATTGGGATTTTCTCTTCTACGCTTTAAACCAACCTCTACTGCTGATTTTGCTCTATGATGACCATCTGCTATATATAAACTATCTACATCTTTAAAAAGCCTAGTTAATTCTTCAATATCATTATTATCATTAATTACCCATACAGTATGACCATTTCCATCATCTGATATAAAATCATATAATGCTTTACTTTGTATCCATTTATTCATTATTTTTGATATTTCACTTTGATTTCTGTAAGTTAGAAATATTGGTCCTGTATTTGCGTTACAACAGTCAACATGATTTATTCTATCAAGCTCTTTATCTTTTCTAGTAAGTTCATGCTTTTTTATTTTATTATTAATGTAATCATCTATTGATGCGCAAATAACTAATCCTGTTTGAGTTTTTCCATTCATAGTTTGTCTATATATATAAAGAGAAGGCTTTTCTTCTTGGATATACAACCCATCATTAATCATATTGTCTAAAACCTCTTTTGCCTTTTCATATACAATCTTGTCATATATATTAACTTCTTGAGATAAATTAACTTCTGCTCTATCAACATGTAGAAATGAATATTCATTATCTTTAACCATTTCACGTGCTTCTTCGCTATTCATTACATCATAAGGCAATGCAGCTATTTTTGATGCTAAATCTTTTAAAGGTCTAATTGCTTTAAATGCTTTTATTATTGCCATTATTACACCTCCTATATATAGTAAATTACATAGTTACTAAATTATTAGCTACAAAATCAACTATGGTTGTAACAACCTCTTCTCCTATTCTCTCTTGTGCTTCTTTAGTGGAAGCTCCAATATGAGGAGTTACACTAACTCTGTAATGATTTACCAGTTCTTTGTTCTTAGTAGGCTCTTCTTCAAAAACATCTATTCCAGCACCTGCAACTTTTCCACTGTTTAATGCCTCTAATAATGCTGACTCTTCTACAACCTTTCCTCTAGAGCAATTAATTAAATAAACTCCTTCCTTCATAATATCAAACTGAGCTTTTCCGATTAAGGCTCCTTTTTCTTTATCATAAGGAACATGTAAAGATATAAAATCTGAAAGCTTTAAAAGATTTTCTAAGTTTGAAAATTCATATGTTAAATTATCTTGCTTTCCAAACACATCATTATAGATAATATTCATTCCTAATGCTTCTGCTCTTTTAGCTAAAGATCTACCTATTCTTCCCATACCTATAATTCCTAATGTTTTTCCCTTAAGTTCTATTCCCTCATACTTTTTCTTATTCCATTGACCTTCTCTCATAGTATAATTAGATATAGCAATAAACCTAGCTAATGCAAACATATGCCCAATTGCTAATTCAGCAACAGAATCTGAGCTTGCATTTGGAGTATTCTTTACAATTACTCCTACTTTAGTAGCATAAGGGATGTCTATATTATCAATTCCAACTCCAGCCCTTATTATAAGTTTAAGGTTTCCTCCTTCTGCTTGCGCTAATATATCTGCAGTAACCTTAGTTGCAGACCTTATAACCAAAATATCAAACTCTCTTAAAATATTTCCTAATTCATCTTTGTCATAGTGATTATTAACTACTTCAAATCCTAATGAAGTCAACTTATCAATAGCCCCTTGTTGTAACCCATCATTAGCCAATATTCTTATCATTTTTTAACCCCCCAATTAATTAAAATTAATGATTTTTTTATTTATTGCTTTTTGATATTTTACTACTATCTGGCATTAATTTCAACCATAATATAACATTTATTCATTTTATTGTTATTATTTTCTAAATTTATGAAGCTTATATTTATTTAAATTAAAAAGATAAATTTACATATCTATAATTTCTATAATATTATCTTAAATCATAATTTATTTATTAAAAATTATTTATTATCTAAAAAAGTATCAAGTAAAGATAATTTTTCTTACTGTTATCTTTATTTGATACTTTTTCTTATTATTGATTATGTATTTATAAAATTTTAGTCTTCATCAAAAATTAAAACTGACTCTGTTTCTCTACAGTACTTAACACATTTACATTGACCTAAATGCCTTGGACATTTATAACATAAACATCCAGTATCATCTCCATTACAGCTTTTCTTTTCAAACTCAGGACAATACTTGCAGTTAACTCCATTTCCAGCTGGCATAATAAATTCCTCCTATGTCTAAAATTATAAAGTTAATAATACTAAATATAATACATATTTATATTTTAAATGGGTAAATTAATAATGTAGACGATACATTAATTATTTTGTGTATCGTATATATATATGGGTGTAAACGGATGTAGTGTTTACACCCTGATTTATTTTATCACATTAGTAAACTTTAATTATATAGTATACAGAAGCTTTTTGCTTACAGCAACTAAGAAAATCTTCTAACTCCCGTCTATATAAATTTAGGGAACTCTCATTTTTATGAAAGTTCCCTACTCTATATATCAATTTAATTGTTACTCTTTATAAAAATACGTTGAATATAACTAAAAATATAACTCCTGGTATTCCTAAAAAACCTGCAATAAGTGCAGTTATAGTATTAATAGTTATATAAAAACCCAAATATGTTCCTATGTAATTAGCTGCATATAATAATACTATACCCACAATTCCGTTAATAAGTATTTTTATTGGCCATTTTAATAGTTTTATAACTAAATATAAAAGTGCTAATCCAACTAAAGCATAGATAATCATTTCAATATTCATTATTATATTCCCCCAATATAAAATAATATAATTTAATTCAATACTATACTACTTTATATTATATAATAATATTCATTATATTTCCATTTCTTTCCTTGTTTCTGATTCTTTTTTAGAAACTTCATCTTTAGCTATGGATAATAAATAGTCAAATCTTTTTTTTGCTGCTTCCTGTCTATAAATTGCAGCTTCTATTAATTTGGAATCATTAACATTGTTAAACATAGCTTCAGCAGCTTCCATTTCCATAATAGATTCTTGAATTTCATTTAAAATCTTAATGCTAACTTTATTTTCATTATTATATCTTGTTAAAATAATACTCAATATCTTCCTTATATCCATATTATACCTCCTAAAATACTTATCTAAATACTGTCCAATTTATAAAATATTATTCATTTATATATTTTATTTACTATAATTCAATTATTTGGTATAATACTCTGAATAATATTAATTTTATAGGAGGTAGATTTTTTGAGTATAAAAATAATAACAGATAGTACTTGTTATTTACCTGATGAATACATAGATAAATATCAAATTTCTATAGCCTCTTTAAATGTTTTTTTAAACGGTAAAAGCTATAGAGAAACAGATCTAAATAACGATTGGTTTTATAAAGAAATGTCTAAATCCCCTACAATTCCAACTTCATCTCAACCTAGTATTGATGAATTATATAAAGTTATAGAGTGTCAAGTAAAAAAAGGCCACGATGTTATAGGAATATTTTTATCATCAGATATGAGCGGAACTTTTTCAACGTCTCTTTTAGTAAAAGATATGATTCTTGAAAACTATCCAGATGCAAATATAGTAATGATAGATTCTAGAAGCAACTGTATGCAGGCTGGCTTTGTAGTTCTATCAGCTGCTAAAGCAGTTGATGAAAATAAATCTCTAGATGAAGTCTTATTTATTATTAAAAATGTTATAGAAAATAGTAAATTTATTTTTGTACCTGACAGTTTAGAATATCTAAAAAAGGGTGGTAGAATAGGTAGTGCTGCTGCCTTATTAGGATCATTGTTACAAATAAAACCTATTCTTACTGTTGAAGATGGGAAGACTACTGTATTTACGAAAGTACGAACAAAGAAAAAAGCCATAAATAAAATAATAGATACTGTATTAGATCAAAATTCCAAATCACCAATAAAAGGAGTTGTAGTGCATCATATAAATTGTGAAACCGAAGGTCAAGATCTTGCTAATAAACTAAAAGCTTCTTTAGGACTAGATAATATAAAAGTTCAATCTATTGGACCAATTATAGGACTTCATGTTGGCCCAGGAAGCATAGGTGTAGCTTATCATTATTAACTATTACATATTTCATAAAAAAATAAGGGCTTTCGACTAATTAATGAGTTTATTTTATAATTAATAAGCTCATTAATTTATCGTAAGACCTTAACTGTAAATATTATATTAATAAACTTTAAATTTCTTTTCTTCCCTCAAGTGCTTTTGAAAGAGTTACTTCATCCGCATATTCTAGATCTCCGCCTACTGGTAAACCTGATGCTATTCTAGTAACTTTTACTTCTAATGGTTTAAGAATCCTCGATATATACATAGCTGTTGCTTCACCTTCAACATTAGGATTAGTCGCAATTATAACTTCCTTTATATCTGCACTCATTCTAGCAACAAGTTCTCTTATTTTTATATCCTGTGGTCCCCTTCCTTGCATTGGAGAAAGATTCCCATGAAGAACATGGTATACACCATTAAATTCTTTTACTTTTTCCATCGTCATAATATCCTTAGGTTGCTCCACAACACAAATAATATTTTTATCTCTATTAGGATTACCACATATAGCACATGGATCTTTATCTGTAAAATTACCACAGACAGAACAGTACTTTATAGTGCCTCTAGCCTTTACTAAAGCTGTAGCAAATTCTTTTACTTCATCTTCTGGTAAATTAAGAATATGTAAAGTAAGTCTTTGTGCCGTTTTTTGACCAATACTAGGTAGTTTTGCAAATTCTTCAATTAATTTTTCTATAGCAACTGGATAAAACTCCATAATTACACCATCCTTATCTAGTTACAGTCATTAATTAATATCTAATATTTTAATAATTTAAAAGCCTGCTATTGCAGACTTTTAAATTAACTTTTACTGTAAACTTAAATTTTATAGGGACTGTTAAGAACAGTCCCTATATTAACTAAAACATTCCTGGTATATTTAATCCACCAGTTAATTTACCCATTTTATTTGAAGTTTCTTCATCAGCTTTCTTTAATGCTTCGTTAACTGCACTTAGCACTAAATCTTCTAACATTTCAACATCATCTGGATCTACTACTTCTTCTTTTATATTTATAGCTAAAACTTCTTTTTTACCATTAACCTTTACTATAACAGCACCACCACCAACTGAAGCTTCAAACTCTTTAGATTCAAGTTCTTTTTGTGCTTGTTCCATATCTCTTTGAAGCTTTTGTGCTTGCTTCATTAAATTATTTATATTTCCGCCCCCGAAACCTCCAGGGAATCCACCTCTTGCCATAAAATATCCTCCTTAAATCAAATAAAATCCATTTTTTATTATATAGTATTTTTTCAATATTTACTAGAATAAAGTCATCTTATAATTATTACTCATCTATAAAGTCAATTAAATCATCACCTAATGTATCTCTTAATATATCTTCTGCACTTCTTTGTTTATTATCATTAGAATCTACAGTAAAATTAACTTTTATATTATCTTGTAATATTTCAGAGAAAACTTCATTTATAATATTTTTATTTTTGGAATCACTCAATCTATTTTTTGCAAATTCGTTTTGTTCATCAAATTGAACTGTGACTATCCCATTAGAGCAATCTACTGGCCTTCCTATCATAATTAATGAACTTATTATCATTTCTCTTCTAGCCTTAAATCTCTCTAAAATGTCTTTCCATGATTTTTTAACTTCATTTATAGTTACTCTAGAATTAGAATTAACATTTATACTTTCTTCAGTTATTCTTTCTTCTTTTAAAGATGTATTTTTAATAGTTGTATTAACCTTATTATTATTTATATCTTCAACTTCTTTTGGTACAGCTGTGACTTTTATATTTCCACTTCTTAAACTTTCTTCTAGTTTATTTAATCTAGTTAACATAACCTCACTTGAAGTGTCATATTCTATTTTACACATCTTAATAATAGCTAATTCACAATATAATCTTGCTTGTTTACTCAGCTTAGCATTATTTTCTGCCTCTTGAAGTATTCTTATACATCTCATTATTTCTTCAGCCCTTAAACGAGTTCCCTGCTCCTTAACTAAAGCAATATTTTCTTCTGACATATCTAACACTTCATCTGGATTATTAGTTACTTTAACCATTAAAAGATTTCTATAATGTGCAAGTAAATCTTTTATAAATAAATATATATCTTTTCCTGAATATATAACATCCTCTATAATTTCTATACTTTTTTCTACACTTCTTTGAATCACAGCATTAGTTAAATTAAATAAATGTTCATTAGTTACTAATCCTAACATGCTAACTACAGTATTATAATCAACATTCCCATTCCCCATAGAAATAGCTTGATCTAGTATACTTAAAGAATCTCTCATTGCTCCATCAGAAACTCTAGCAATTAAATTTAAACTTCTTTCATCAGCTAAAACATTTTGATCATTTACTATCTTTCTAAGCCTTGCTGTTATTTCGGCATTATTTATTCTCTTAAAATCAAATCTTTGACATCTTGAAAGAATAGTAATAGGTAGTTTTTGAGGATCTGTAGTTGCTAAAATAAATATTACATTTCTAGGAGGCTCTTCTAAAGTTTTTAGAAATGCATTAACTGCTCCTGTAGATAACATATGAACCTCGTCCATTATATAAACTTTATATTTTGCTTCTTGTGGAGGATATTTAACATCATCAATTATATCTCTAATTTTATCAACCCCATTGTTTGAAGCTGCATCTAACTCTGTAACATCTATAGCTAAACCTTCATTTATTTTTCTACACATTTCACATTGGTTGCACGGTTCACCATCTATTAAATTAAGACAATTTAATGCCTTTGCAAATACTTTTGCTGTAGATGTTTTCCCTGTTCCTCTAGTTCCACAAAAAAGATATGCATGAGCAATTCTATTATTTAAAACTTGATTTTTTAATGTTGTTGTAATATGTTCTTGACCTACAACATCATTAAATGTTCTTGGTCTCCATTCTCTATATAAAGCCGTATATGCCACTAGACTTCCCTCTCTTTTGCATTAGTTGTTTATTTTTTATTATACCCAAATTCTAATAATAGTTAAAGTTTTTTCCCTTCTATTACTTAATGCTAACTTTGGAATATTATATTTCTATTTTCATATACTAATTTAGCATTGCATTTATTTTCATGTATTTTTATACAAATTTTATGCAATCATTTTTAACCTTTACTATTTATCTCTCCTTCTTAAATTATGTTTTGTTATTTTTTTAACAACTAAATGTATTTTATTTACATATAGTTGTTATTTTTTTAACGTTTTTCGATAAATTTTTGTTTTATTATTCTTTTTTAGTTTATATGCGATTTTTTTATTTAAATTTCTTCATTTTTTACACAAGAATTTTGTAGTTAAAAAGAATTTTATAGTAAAATATGAATATATATTATTAGGAGGTATAAAAATGAGTTTGTATGATAAAAAATATTTAAGTATAGTAGAAAATATTTTAAGTAATGGGTACTATGATAACAATAGAACTGGAATGCCAACATATAAATTGCCACATCAAATAATGCAATTTAATTTAGAAAAAGAGTTTCCTATTCTAACAACAAAATTTGTAGCTTTTAAAACAGCTGTTAAAGAAATGCTATGGATTTATAAAGATCAATCCAACGATGTAACTAAATTACAAGAACAAAACGTTAGAATTTGGGATGAATGGGTTGATGAAAATAACACTATAGGTAGAGGATATGGTTATCAAATAGCTAAATTCAATCAAATTGATAAGCTTATTGAAACATTAAAAACTAATCCTCAAGATAGAAGAATGCTTATGACAATGTGGAATATAGAGGACCTACCCCATATGACACTTCAACCATGTTGTTTTATGACTATGTGGGACGTAACTGATGGTAAACTAAACTGTATGCTTATACAACGTAGCGGCGACATACCATTAGGCGTACCATTTAATACATCTCAATATGCCGTATTAGTTCATTTAATTGCACAAGTAACTGGGCTTAAACCAGGATTGTTTACTCATGTAATTAATAATGCTCACATATACGAAAATCAAATTGAAGGAATGAAACTTCAATTAACTAGAGCAAATGATGAATACGAAGCTCCAAAGCTTTGGATAAATCCAGAAATAACTGATTTTTATGATTTTACAGCAGATGATATTAAGCTTATAGATTATAAATATCATCCAGCAATAAAAATGGAGGTATCTGTTTAATGCTTTCTATTATAGTAGCAGTCGCTGAAAATAATATTATTGGTGGAAATAATAAATTATTATGGCATATACCCGAGGACTTAAAAAGATTTAAAGAAATTACTTCTGGAAATACAATAATAATGGGCCGAAAAACTTTTGAGTCTCTTCCAGGAGTCCTACCTAATAGAAAACATATTATTATAACAAGAGATAAAAATTACTCTGTGGATAACTCTAATGTAGAAGTTATCCACAACTTATGTGAAGTTATCAACAAATATAAAAATACCTCTGAATCAGCTTTTTTGATAGGCGGAGGTGAAATTTATAAACAACTTATCCACAGTGTGGATAAAATATTCTTAACAAAAGTTTATAAATCTTTCGAAGGTGATACTAGTTTTCCACAGGTAGATTTTAATGAATTTACTATTGAATATGAATCTGAAATACTTACCAGTGCTAAAAGCGGTTTAAAATATCAATTCATTGATCTAATAAAAAAATAAAAAGTCGGTTAATACCGACTTTTTATTTTAAATTTATCCAATAAAACTCAATTAATTTATCTATTCCCTCTTTACTAAATCTATCTTTTAATTCCCTATCATCTCTTCTACCTTCCTCTACCCCATGCTTTTCTCGTCATTTATAAGCCTTATCTATAGGCATAACACCTAAACATTATATTGTCTTTTCATATTATTAAAAAAGCACAGAAAAATAGGGATATTTCTAACGAAATTTCCCTATTTTTCTGTCCTATTGTTTTCTTGTCCTATATTGTTAATCCTATTGAAGAGTAACCGTAATTAGTAAATTATTATGATGTTAATTAGATTTACTCTATTTTCATCATAAGTATTAATTTAAATAAAAATCATTATAAACATTAAAAAAGCCTTTCTTTCTAAAAGAAAGGATTGTTTAAAACCGTGCACCTCACTTTGACAGTAATCTATAAGCGTTACCTATGTAGTTAACTCAGGCAAGATTGATCCACGTCACACGCAGGGGCTGCTTATCGCTGCTTCCTTCCGGACCTGACGAGGTTCACAGTCTTACGTCGCATGGGACCCAACCCTCAACATCACTTGCAAAGGGGCAGACCATATAGATTAAAGCCTAGGTGAGGAATTAAATCCTGCTATAGCGGATTGCAGGTTACAGGGCACCGCTGACTCCCCATCT
>JAFNXG010000056.1 GCA_017383505.1 Clostridium sp. | reverse complement strand
TATTTATTAAATTCATAAAGAATCCTGTATGTTCATTAAATATGTTTATACCTATTATTATAAGAATAATTCCACCTATAAGCTCTGCGTAATCTTTAAATAATCCACCTATCTTTTTACCTGCAATTACTCCAATAAAACAGATTATAAATGTTATTACTCCAATAATAAGAGATGACAAAATTATATTAACATCTAAAAATGCAAAGCTTATTCCTACAGCTAAAGCATCTATACTTGTTGCAATAGCAAGAGTAGTAAGCTCTTTATTAGATAATTCATCCTTATCACTTTCTAATGTAGTACTTACTTCAATTTCAGCATCATTAACTTCATCTTTCTCTTCTTTACGCCCTTTATAAAACTCGTAAATCATTTTTCCACCTAATATAGATAAAAGTATTAACGCAACCCAATGATCTATAGCTTTTATATGGTCTTGAAAACCTATCCCTAAAATCCATCCAATTAAAGGCATTGCCGCTTGGAAAACACCAAAAAATAGTGCTATTTTTATAGCTATTCCTTTGCTTAAACTTTTTAAAGTCATTCCTTTTGTAATAGATACAGCAAAGGCATCCATTGCTAAAGCAATTGCTGTAAATATAATACTAACAATATTCATATCAACTCTCCTTTATTATATTATTTAATTTATTTTCTTATTTTATACAAAAAAATAACGAGATTCATGGATGCTAAAAAAACATCCATGAGTCTCGTTATTTAAGATTAAACCAGGTTAAAAACCATTATGTTGGCATAATCACACATTAATGCTAACTACTCCCTCACAGGACTTATTTAGTATACTATTTAAACCTTAAACTGTCAATATTTTCTGAATCTAATTCAATATGCATTATTTATTCTTATTCTTCACTAATTTCTACACTTTTTATTACTTCATTAACTTCATCTACTATCTTATCTAATTCATCTTTTTCATCATTATTTCTAGCATTGCAATTTTTCCCACAACAACTTGCCTTTTTAATAGAGGATATTATAAACCCTGCTATAGCTCCAGCAAAAAAGCAAGTAGTACCTAATAAAAGCTTCTCATTTTTATTCATTGATTTTCTCCCTAACTAAATTGTATATATTCTACTTATATGTTTAATACTTAAAAATATTGACATAGCTATTAGGAAAAAATAATAAATAGCAAATGAACCTTCAGTATAAACCCTCTTGGCATTTGCTATTTATAAATCATTATTTTAATTATTTTTATTTATTTAGATATGGCATAACATCTTGAGTGTATGCTCTTAAAACTTCAGCAACGCTCCATGCTTGTGAATAACATCCTCTTCCTGTTGATGCAAAATCTCCATCAAAAATTTCTGCTATTCCATTTATGCATCCATCATTCATAGTATCTTGGAATACCTTACACATATGGTCTGCTTTCTTTATAGCCTCACTAGAGTACTCATTAACCTTACAGTAAGCAGTTATAAACCCACCTATTAAGAATCCCCATGTAGTTCCCATATGATAAGCACAATCTCTATCAAATAATTTACCTATATATTTATTCTTATATTCCTTGTCCATAAATGAAAGAGAACGTAATCCATAAGTTGAATATAAATGTTTATATACAGTATTAACTATTTTCTTTTCTTTTTCTCTATCTAAAACTGCAAATGGTAATGATACTGCCCAAATTTGATTTGGTCTTATTTTATCATCATCTACATCTACAACATCATAAAGGCATTGTTTTTCTTCATTCCAGAATCTATTATTAAATGCTTCTTTAACCCTTTCTGCTAGTTCTATATACTCTCTATTGTCATCTCCAAATCTTACTGATAATTCTTCCATTATTTTTAATGCATTATACCATAAAGCATTAATTTCTACTGGTTTACCATGTCTAGGTGTTACAACATAATCGCCAACTCTTACGTCCATCCAAGTAACTTGGTCAAGACCTCCCCCAGCAAATACTAATCCATCTTCATCCATTCCTATAGAGAAATCTGTTCTTGTTGAGTAAGCCTTATATATTTCTTTTAATTTAGGATATATTTTTTCTTCTACAAACTTATAATCACTTAATTCTCCTGTATATTTTAAATATTTATAAGTTGCTTGGAAATACCATAAAGAAGCATCAACAGTATTATATCCTGGCTCTGTGTTAGCATCTGGGAATACATTTGGAACAAGTCCATTTTTAATATACTTAGCAAAAGATTCTAATATTTCTCTAGCATCACTAAATCTTTTTGTTACAAGTGTAAGCCCTTCAAAGGCAATCATTGTATCTCTACCCCAATCTGTAAACCAAGGTAATCCTGCTAATACTGTTTTTAAACCAGTACTTTCTCTATTTACAATAAAGTGATCTCCAGCTTTAACTAAATTATTAGCAAATTCATCTCTTAAATCTGCATTTTCTACTAAAGCTTCTGCTCTTTCTTTATATTCTCTTACAATATCAAAGCCTGATTTTTCATCCAATCCTTCTATAGTACATTTAACATAAAGCTTTTTCTTTTCAAAAGGCTTTAACTTAACTTGAACATCATAAGGAGTATAATGATTGTCCACTCCTAAGAATCCAGTTCTATGATCAATCATATAAAATTGATTTTCTTCAATTAAATAATTTGGAGTTGCCATACTTGTAGGTATTAATTTTCTATCATAAAAACTACCTTCTGATGCATAAAAGTCTATTTTTATATTTTTATCTTTTTCTGGTATTAAAGTTAATGTGTTTTCAGCTACCTTAACATCAAACTTTAACTCAGCTCTTTCACTTGTTTCCCCAGCTTCTATATAATTAAATAATGGTGTTATATTTAATTGGCTCTCTTCATTACCATTTTCTATTTCATAACATACAGCAACTGTATTATGACCATATTCAATTGCTATACTTTTCTTTATATAAATATCTTCAACTCTATAGTAGTATTCAGGAATAGTATCTAGAACGAAACTTTCTAGATGTTCTTGTCCATTTTTTGCTGTTCCTATATACTGTTGTGATGTTAAATCATATTCTCTATCTCCAACAATTACTTGTTCTTGAGTTCTAGTAAGTATCTTCTTTCTATTTACAGGCGCATTTAATGATGCTATTAAATAACCATGAAAAGCCTGTGCTGCACCACCTGCAACAGTATGATTAGCATATCCTCCAATACCATTACCTATTACCCAAGATAATTCATTTCCTTGCTCTATTGTTTTCCACATTCCTCTTCCATACTTATACATTATGTTTCTCCCCTTGTTACTAATATTTATCTATTAATAAAATTATACCCTTCTTCTTTTTTCTAAACAATAAGACATAAATGCTACTTATAGACTAAAAATGCTATCTATATAACTAAAAAAATGACAAATAGCAAATTATATTAGCTATTTGTCATTTTTATTTTCTAATTTTTTTATTTGTGATGAATTTCATCAAAATTTCCTTTACTAATAGCAGTACGTTCTGCAACTAAGTTAGAAATTACTTCATTTACACTCCAATTTACAGAAGTTTCTGTAACAACAGCTTTTAAAACATTGTTAACTCTTACCTTTTTTAAGTTTTCAATGAAGATATTCATTTTTGCTGGCGCTATTGAATTGAATATTATAGCTCTTTCTTTTCTACCATCTTCACATTCTGAATTTATATTATTTTCTAATAAATCACTAATTACTGTATTACCATTTTTAGAGTTTATTATTATTTGATCTCTAATTCCTAAAATCATTGCACAGTTTTTAACCTTTTGTAAATCCTTACCCACTATATTAGAAACTATAATACAAGCTCTACCTTCTCTTGCTGCATTATCCTTTATATCTAGCTTATCAAATGACATATTAATCCTCCACTTTTGTATAAATAAATTCTATTAATTAAATTATATCCTAATTATATCATATAATTCTTTCGTTTTATATTTGATTAATAATAATAATTATTATTTAATATATTCTTTTCCATTAATGAACACTTGTTCGTATATAATCTTTAATATATAATAATACTATTAACATATTAAAGATTATTAAATTTTAAAGTTGGTGAATTTGTATGGAAATATCAGAAAAATTACGTATTCTAAGTAGTGCAGCTAAGTATGATGTATCTTGTTCATCATCCGGCTCAAATAGAAAATCAAAAAAAGGTGATATTGGTTCTACTTCATCTAGCGGTATCTGTCATACCTTTACCCCTGATGGTCGTTGTGTATCACTTTTGAAAATTCTTTTAACTAATTACTGCATATATAATTGTGCTTATTGTATAAATAGAAGCTCAAATGATATAGAAAGGGCCTCTTTTACTGTTGATGAAGTTGTAAATTTAACTATAAATTTTTATAGAAGAAACTACATAGAAGGATTATTTTTAAGTTCTGCCATAATAAAAAATGTTAACTTTACTATGGAACGTTTAACAAATATAGTTGAAAAATTAAGAAATGAGTACAATTTTAAAGGCTATATTCATTTGAAAGCTATACCTGGAGCTGATGAAGAACTTATTAAAAAAGCTGGATCATTAGTTGATAGAATGAGTGTTAACTTAGAGCTACCTTCAGCTCAATCATTAAAACTTCTTGCTCCACAAAAAAATAAAGATGAAATTTTTAAACCTATGAAACTTATTAGAAATAATATAATTGCTAATAAATATGAAAGTAAAAAATTTAAAAATTCATCTATTTTTGTTCCTGGTGGCCAAAGTACTCAACTTATAGTTGGAGCTACAAAAGAAAGTGATTTAAATATTTTAAGCCTTTCAGAAAATCTTTATAATAAATTTGATTTAAAAAGAGTATATTACTCTGCATATGTTCCTGTAAATGAAGGTGCTAATTTACCTAAATTAATAAATCCTCCAACTTTAAGAGAACATAGATTATATCAAAGTGACTGGCTTTTACGTGTTTATGGATTTAAGTCATCTGAATTACTATCTGAAGATAAACCTAATTTAGATATTAATTTTGATCCTAAAACTAATTGGGCATTAAATAATATTCATCTATTTCCTGTTGAAATAAATAAAGCTCCTTATGAGGTATTAATAAGAGTTCCTGGAATAGGTATTAGAGGTGCTAAAAAAATCCTTAGTGCTCGTAGACTTAGTTCATTAGACTTTTTAGATTTAAAAAAACTTGGAGTAGTCTTAAAAAGAGCTCAATATTTCATTACTTGTTCTGGTAAATACTTTGGTTCAGTTCCACTAGATGATGAAAAAATTAAAAAAGTTCTTACTCCAAAAATAGATTTAAATATAGTAGATAATGGCTCAGAGCAAATAAGCTTTTTTGATAATGAAATAAAATATACTAATTTATTAGGAGATAAAAAGCTGCTTCTACTAAATGATAAAAATACTTCTTATACAGGAGAAATATAATTATGATTGAATTTTTATATGATGGTACTTTAGAAGGATTATTTACAGCTATTTTTTATGCCTACCCTATTAAAACTGAGTGTACAATAAAAAAGTTAAAAAATCATATTCCCTCTTTATTAAATGAGATAAAAGAAGTAACTACTGAAAATGATAAATTTGAAAGAGTATA
>JAFNXG010000055.1 GCA_017383505.1 Clostridium sp. | reverse complement strand
GCTACTATGTTTGGTATGAGTGCTAACCTAGTAGGTTTAACTATTGTTGCTGTTGGTACCTCTCTTCCTGAGTTTGTTACTTCTATTGTAGCTATAAAAAAAGGTGAAACTGAAATAGCTATAGGAAACGTTATTGGTTCAAATGTATTTAATATACTACTTGTTTTAGGGTTAGCTACTGCTATATTCCCTATAGCAATTAGTACTTTTGCATTAATTGATATAATATTTATGGTTGCTATAACTATTCTTTTATATTTATTTATGAAAAAAGATAATTGCCTTGTAAAGAAACATGGTTTTATATTTATTATACTTTACATAGCATATATGACTTACACTATTATTAGATAAAAAAATCCCATAAGAATATATTCTTATGGGATTTTTTTCAACTCTTAATAACAACTTCATATATTTATTATCTATTATTATCTCTATTTTTATTTCTTACTGGAACAAACTCTGATGTTGTATCATTAGGATCTATGTATTTATAATCTCCATTTTCGTCTTTTCTAAGTCCTAAAGATGCCATTTTTTTCTTAGTATTTCTAAGTTTATTACCCATTTTGTCACCTCATTTAAAATTCAATAGAATACTCTATTATTTTTAGTATCAAACATAAAATTTATAACTAAAATATCAATAAAATTAATGACTTATAATCCACTATCTATATACAACATTTATTAATTCATGATAGTATAATAAGTATAATTATACATTAAGTGTAAAATAAGGAGGATATACCAATGATAAGATTTGAATGCGATTATTTAGAAGGCGCTCATCCTAAAATTTTAAATCTTTTATTAGAAACAAATTTTGTACAAGAACCTGGTTACGGTAAAGATATGTATTGTGAAAAAGCACGTTCTATTATTAAGGAAAAGTGTGATTTAGAAGATGCTGATATTCACTTCTTAGTAGGAGGAACCCAAACTAATAAAACTGTTATTGCATCTATACTTAGACCATATCAAGGTGTTTTATCTGCAAACACAGGACATATAAATATACTTGAAACTGGCGCAATAGAAAGTACTGGGCATAAGGTTTTACCTCTTCATAGTGATAATGGAAAAATAACATCTCTTCAAGTAAAAGAAGCATATGATAATCATTTTAATAACAGTAGTCCTGAACATATAGTTCAGCCTGGAATGGTTTATATTTCACATCCAACAGAAATTGGAACACTTTATACAAAAACTGAATTGGAGGAATTAAGTAAAACTTGTAAATCTTTAGGTCTACCTTTATTTTTAGATGGTGCTAGACTTGGCTATGGACTTACTGCTGAAGGTACAGATGTAACTTTACCTGATATTGCGAGATTATGTGATGTGTTTTATATCGGAGGTACTAAAGTAGGTGCATTATTTGGTGAAGCTGTTGTTATAACTAATCCTAACTTTAAAAATGATTTTAGATATTACATAAAACAAAATGGTGGACTTCTTGCTAAAGGAAGATTACTGGGGCTTCAGTTCTTAGCTTTATTTGAAGATAATCTTTATTATGATATATCAACTAATGCAAATAAACTTTCAATGAAAATTAAAGAAGCATTTAAGAAGAAAGGATACTCTTTCCTTATTGATTCAGTAACAAATCAACAATTTCCTATTCTTTCACATGATAAAATTAGAATTTTACAAGAAAAATATACTTTTTCATTCTGGGATAAAGTAGATGACAATCATAATGTAGTTCGTTTCTGTACTTGTTGGGCAACTAAAAAAGAAGATGTTGAAGAATTAGTTAAAGATATTGAAAAATTATAATTAGGAATAAAAATAGTAAAGAAGCGGACAAACCTCCCCTTTACTATTTTTAATTTAGACTATTTTCTAACATCTCATAAATTATTCCTTCTCTAAGTCCTAATGAATTTATAATAAACATTTCTGAATTTAAGTATTCTAATATTGTTAAAATTGCTCCAAGAGGTGCTGCAAATATCTCTGCCCTTTTCTTCGATAATCCCCTTACATTAAATCGTTCATCCATTGATAAATTTAAAAATTTATAATATATTTCTGATATTTCTTTCTTATCAATACTATACCCATGTAGTAACTCCTTTGGGTAATCTTTATTTTCTTTAGATACCAGACCTATATGTTTTGCAATTCCACCAATACCAATTACATTAAATTTATTATTTTTCTTAATCCAAGATATATTATTAAGCTTATCATTTATAAATAAATTAAGCTCTTGTGCTTTTTGCTTTGTTTCTAAGTTATTAAATTTAGCAGTAAGAGGAATACAACCTAACGGAAAACTTATACTATCTATCAATTCTCCATCTTCCATAAGAGATATTTCCATACTTGATCCGCCTAAGTCTAATAATACAGCATCTTTATAAATCATAGAATTTTTAACTGATAAATATCCATATTTAGCTTCTTCTTTACCGGATAAAATATTTACTTTCAATCCTAAATCTTTTTCTATTCTAGTGCAAACCTCTTCTTTATTAATTGATTTTCTTATTGCCTCTGTTGCAACTGTATAAATATCTATAACACTATAGTTTTCACATATCTTCTTAAAATTATCTAATACGCTAAGGGCTATATTTACTCCTTCTTCAAGTAAATAATTTTCATCTGTTAAATAACTTCCTAATCTGATAGTTTGTTTAGTTTCATAAATTATTCTAAATTTCGAGTTTTTACATATATTATAGATTACTAATCTTAAAGAATTTGACCCAATATCTATAATAGCTCTTTTATCCATTTAAAATCCCCCCATTAATTAGGTTTTATTAGTTCTATTTATAATACTATATGATTTTCCTATAATATAATTTTAAGTATTTAACAATATTAATTTATTTATATATTAAGATCTTCTTCTTAAATATCTAGATTTTTTTATTTGAGTAGTTTTTGTTGGTGGCTGTTTTTTTATATATTTTAGATATCTTGAAACTCTATCATCTTTTTCTAATAAGTGTACTGTGTTTAACCTCATAGCAAGCTCTTTATTACTATATAACGCATGAATCTGTTTATGACAATCCTCACATAACCATGCTACAGGCATATTAGCTCCACCAACTTGTTTTGGAGTTAGATGATGTTCTGTTATCTTTAGAATTCCTTCTCTTCTACATAATTCACAAGTATAATCCTCATTCATAAAAACACCTCCATATTAAATATTATAATAATTTCTATTAATAATTATGAATTTAAAATACATGTTAAATTGCTATTAATTTTTGTTATTTATTAAAAACATGATATAATATACAAAGCTTATACTAAAGAATAAAAAAGGTGTTTATTATGAATAAATTATTTGTATTAGTTGGACCATCAGCTGCTGGTAAAACTCTAATTTCTAACTTTTTAGTTTCTAAAAATATTTCTACTCTAAATAATTTAATTAATATATCTAGTGACTATGATAAATTGTCTATGATAGAAAATTTAAATAGTATTATTAATGTTTTAGAAAAATATCCTTTTAATAAGATTATTACTTCTACTTCAAGAAATCCACGTGAAGGTGAAAATCATGGAGTTGATTACTACTTTTATAATAGAAAGGATTTTGAAGATAAACTTAATAATGGTGACTTCTTAGAATATGTTGAAAACTTTGGAAACTATTACGGAACTTGCTTAGACTCTATAAAAACTTCTTTAACTATTGGAAATTCAATTATCATTTTAGATGATAGAGGAGCTATTAAAATGAAAGAGCTTTTAAGCTCACAAGTTGTTACTATTTATCTTGATGTTCCAATAGATGTTATGGAAAAAAGAATGAATTTAAGGAATGATGATCCCAAATCATTATTAGCAAGAACTACAAACTTACATATTATGAATTATAAAAATAAGGCAGATTTTATTATTAATGCTAATAATAGAATTGATATTGTTTTATTAAATATAATTGAAATATTAAAAACTATTATTGCCTAATATATTATTAGGCAATAATAGTTTTTTATTTATATGTATCTAATTTAATTTAAACTCTTTAAATAATTTCCAAGTATTATCTTCCCATTTAAAAATAGAAATATTATCAAAACTACATTTAAAGTTACACTCATATTTATTTACATAATTCCAAAGCTTATTATAAATAGGAGTAATTCTTTTTGAGGCTAAAGTAACATGAAATATTTTATCCTTTCCATCACTTTTAGAAAATTCAATATAGGGAATCTTACTCATATTTTCAATAAGATTATCATGAAATTCCTTACCTTCCTTTGACATATTGACTTTCATAAAAATAACTCTATTATCGAAATGATCGTATCCATCAATACTATAATTTATAGCTTTTTTATCTTTTATAGTATTCTTAATAGTATCTTCTAAATCAGTAATATTACCATCATATTCAAAAGGTGCTTTTATTGTAAAATGAGCCGGCAATTTTGAAGATTTAGCATTAAATCTTTTATATAATTCTCTTCTTAAATTATTATTAAAATCTCCTGCATCTCCATTTACTACCGAAACAATAACATATCTCATATTTTATACCTCCTTTATAAATCTTTTTTTATTATAACCACTATTAATATATTATATATGTTTTAAAGTTTGATTAGCGATATTAAAATGCTAAAGTTAAAGCTTCTGCAATCTGAATTTTTATTGGATAGTTTGTCTTATTAATTAAATTACAAAAATACTTCCAAAATGCTTTAATAGCTCCTATAAAAATTATTATTACACCCATAGCCTCAAGTAAATGAATAACTTGAGGTATTACAAATTCTAAAAAACGACTTAACATTAATTATTCCTCCTATGTTTACTTGCTAGGAATAATTATACATAATACATATTTTTCGTTCAATTAATATAAATAATATTTATTATATTATTTAAAAAAATAAGCATGAGACCAGTATCGTCTCACGCTGACAATTATACTTACAAATATAATTCAAAAATTTATTGTTTCAAGAATTTTCTAATCTCTTTTAAATACTCTATAAGAATTTCATCATTTTCACTATATATTTCATGTTTTGCTTTTTCAAATCTTACAATTTTACAATTTTTTGCTCTTTCACAAAACTTATTTTGTCCACCTGGCTTTACAACTCTATCTATACCAGCTTGAAAAATTAACATTGGAATATCTATTTTTCTTACATTATTTTTGTTTATTATTTTCTTTGTGGAAATTAACGATTGAAATACCCAATTAAATGATGCTCCAGATCTTTGAATCACTTCATTATTCCTTAAATTTTTAAGATTATTTTCATATCTAAATTTATTAGAACTTGCTGATGCCTCTAAATTATACTTCCCTTTAAAAGGTCCATGTCCAAATACATATTTATCTCCCTTACCTATGGCTACATATATGCAGCTTGCACAATAAGACATCCACTTTGGATATTTTCCTGTATCTATCTCAAGCATAGGTGCACTTAATATAGCCTTTTTAAAATATCCAGTATATTTTTCTAAAAACATGGCTCCTATAGCTCCCCCCATAGAATGTGCATATAAATATAAATCAGTATTATCTTTTACTACTATTTTATCTAAAAACATTTTTAAATCTTCTACATAATACTCAAATTTATCTATATTTATCTGACTTTTATGAACTCTACTCAATGACCCTGATCTTCCATGTCCTCTATGTTCAATAGCATATACTGAATATCCCATTTTCATAAAATAATAAATCATTTCAGTAAACTTTGCTATATACTCACAATATCCGTGACATAATACAACTCTTCCTTTTTCATTTGGAACAATATATTTTTCATAATATAACTTTACATTGTTTTTTCCTTGTATATATCCACTTTCTTTTACTTTATCTAATTGCATATTTACATTTTCAACTATCTTTTTATCATAACCATAATTATAAAAAAAATTTTTAATAACTTCCTCCATTTAATTTCCTCCTATATAGCACCCCTTATTTAAGTTAACTTTTATCATAAATACTATTATATTTCTTAAATATATTAAAATAAATAAAAACAAGTATCTAAAAAAGATACTTGTTTTATAAAGAAAATAACTCAAACTAGAAATCTGTTGAATCTATTATGGATTTTATTTTCTTATTAGCCTTACTTATAGCTTCTTGTCTTTCCTCTTCAGTTTTACCCGTTCCATCAACTTTAAGTTCTTGAACTTGCTTAATACCTATAATTTTCATTATGTTTGCTATATAATTTTCACCCTTATCCATTATTGAATCTAACATCCAAGGTATATCTCCTCCTGAGGATTGTATATAAACTACTGATCTATATTTATCATCTAATAATCCTTTTGGTTTTTTACTAGTTTTAAAAGAAATAGTTTTATCTGTTTGAACTATACAATCTATATATTCCTTTAATGGTGCTGGAAATGATAAACTCCACATAGGAGCTGCTATTACATACATATCTGAACTTATAAATTGATCACATAATTCTCTTATTCTACGTACTTCTCTTTTCTCCTTTTCAGGTAGCTTTTCAGCAGCCTCTTCACTAATTACACAATTTCTCTCTGAAAAATATTGATATTCTAGTCTTGGAATATGCTCCTTATATAAATCAACTTCTTCAACTTTAAAATCTTTATACTTTTCTAAAAAAGCATTAATAAAATTCCTTGCTACAGTTTTAGATGATGATAGTTCTTCTGGTTTAGAGTTAACACTTATATATAATAATTTTCTTTCCATAACACACCTCTTTTAGATAACATTTATGTCTCTAAACTTAGTATGTACTTATTCATTATAAAATATAAAAGTATTTTACTATATAGTATTATCTATAATATTAGGAAGTCCTATAGTAAATCTACTACCTTTATTAACTTCACTTTCAAGCTTTACATATCCTCCATGAAGTTTAGCTATATATTTAACAAGTGTAAGTCCAATTCCACTACTACTTGCTTTTGTAACTCCAGTACCCTCTACTTGTGAAAATCTATTAAATATAAACTCCTGGTCTTCCTGTGAAATTCCTATACCTGTGTCTTCTACTATAATCTCAATACTATCATTTACCTCTTTAATATATACTCTAATTTCTCCACCTTCTGGGGTAAACTTTACAGCATTACCTAATAAATTAATGACACATCTCTCAATTTCAACTACATCAAAAGAAATAACTTTTTCTTCCATGTCAGGATCTATAATTAATGATAGTCCTTTTTCTTCTATAAATTTGCTCATACTTAAAACTATCTCTTCGACAACATATACAATATCAGCATTTTTCTTAGTAATCTTATATGTTCCTGTCTCTAGTTTAGAACTATCTATAATATCATTTATTATTCTTAATAAATTATCACAATTTTTATCTATAATCTTCATATATTGATCTAATTTCTCTTTAGCTAGTACACTTTTTTTGTTAATAGAATTTATTAATTGAGTTGTAGATGAAATAACATTTATTGGAGTTCTAAGCTCATGAGATAAATTTACAAAGTAATTATTCTTAAATTTCTCCTTTTCTATTATCTCTTTACTTAGTCTTTCATTTTCTACTAACTGTCTATTTAAACTTATAGTTTTTTGTTGTACTAATTTTCTTAATATCTTAACATAATTTAATATATAAATAATTAAAGCTAATAATATAATTATATATATAATATATGCTATAGGTGTTCTCCAAAAAGGATTTTTTACTGTTAAATTAACAGAAATTGCCTCGGTTAAATTACCATTTCCATCTCTTGCCCTTATCATTAGAGTATACTTTCCTGGATTTAGAGATTTAATACTTATGTCATTCTTAGTATCTATATATACCCACTTTGAATCAAGGCCTTTAATCATATATTCATATGTTATAGAACCTAAATTTGTATAATCAGGCAAAAAGAAATCCATATATATATCTCTATTATTATATTCTAATACTAACGCCTTTCCATCATAAACAACCCTACTATCACCTATATATATATCCCCAATTTGAATTTTACTCTTCCTAATCTTAGGTAATTCTATTTCATCAGGATCAAAGTATGTAATTCCATTAGTGCTTCCAAAAAGCATATTTCCTCTATTAGTTTTTATAGCTGAATTTAAAGTAAATTGATATCCAACAATCCCATCTTTCTCAGTGAAATTTATTATTTCGTTACTTTCTACATTTATTTTATTTAATCCCTTATTAGTGCTTACCCATAAATTGTTATCATCTATTAAAATAGCATTTATAAAATTATTTGTTAGTCCATTAGCAACAGTATACGATGTAAATTCCTCATTAGCTATATTAAATTTACTTAATCCTATATTAGTTCCAATCCATAAATCTCCCTTTGAATCAAACGCCATACAATTTATATAATTACTAATCAAGTTTTCTTCATCAAATGAGTCTTTTACATATTGTCCTATAAATCCTTCATCTTTATGATACTTTAATATACCTGTATTTACTCCACCCATCCAAAGTATATTTTTATCATTTAAATCAGATACTATATATTTTATTGCTCCTAAATTTATATTAAGTTTTTTTAATTCATCTTTATAACTTGTAACTTCACCACTACTTATATCATGTACAAAGAAATCTGTTGTAGATGATACCCAAACCATCTCATTATCACTATATATATATTCATACTCTTCACTATACCCCTCAAGAGGTAAATCTTCTTTCATTGTTTTATTATAAACATCAAAAGTTATAATTTCTTTATTAGTTATACAAGTAGTATATCGATCATTTATTTTTACTAAACCTTTTATATGCTTATTACTTAAATTTAAATTTTCTTTATCATATAATCTATATACTATTTCTTTACTTTCTATATCATATATATATATACCACTAAATTTTGTTGCTATCCATAAATACTTATTATTCTGAATTATAGATACTATATTATCTCCATATGAACTTCCATATTGACTCTCCATTTTATTTGTAGATACAAATTTATTTTTAATATTTAGTATATTTACTCCTTTTTCTGTTCCTACCCATATAATTCCGTTATTATCCTCATATAAACAATTTATATAATTACTACTAAGAGATCTATCATTACTAATATCCCTTTCAAAGAAACTATAATTTTCACCATCATTCGAAAATTTCACAAGTCCACCACTAGTAGATATCCATATATTATTATCACTATCACTTAAAATAAAATTAGTTTCATGTAAATAATAATTTTTTTCTTGTTTGTGAATTAATTCAAGAGTATTAGTATTTATATTGTAGATTCTTATTTCCCCTTGATTAATACTACATGTTAGTTGGTAATTATCTGTAGCCATATCATAAACTAGTATTCCATTTTTACTAGAAATATGTATAAATCCTTTCTTATCTTCTTCAATACTATTTATATATGAATTATTATTATATATATCTTTATTGCTTTTTATCACATTAGTATTTTTATCTATTGCATTTACTCCACTGGTAGTACCTACCCATATAGTACCATCTTTAGCCTCTTTTAAACATGTTATATATGAGCTTTTTAATTTATTTTCATCTTTATATTCATTATATATTTTTTTAATGCTTAAAGTCTCAATATCAACTCTCATTAATCCATTTTCTGTTCCAACCCACATAATATTCTTTTCATGAACGTTATTTAATAAAGACGTTATTTTTAAATTACCTAAAATTTTTCCATCATTATCTAGTTCTTTGAATCTTAAAATACTATCTGAATCTCTAAGCAAAATATCTAAGCCATCATCAGTTCCTATCCATATATTTCCATTATAATCTTCCTCTATTGCTGTTATATTTGTAGAGCTTAAGCTATTATCATTATTATTATAACGATTATATATTTTAATATCCTTCCCATTAAATCTATTAAGGCCATCTTTAGTTCCTATCCATATATAACCCTGACTATCATTAAATATCTCTGTAACATATTCATTTGATAATCCATCATCAATAGAAATTTTATCAAACATAACATTTTCTGTATATGATGATACTTCTATAGGATTTAAACTAATTATTAATATTATTAATGTTAATATAATTACCTTTATTTTCACTATAGTATATCAATCCTTTCATGGAAATAATTTTTAATTATTAAACTAAAATTATTTAAAAAATAAGTATTATTGTTTTATTTAAAAGTAATATTTTTTTACTTAATATATATTTTACCAAATTATTGTCAGTTTTTGTATATATTAAAAAAATTTTTTATATTTTTCTTTATTTATAAAAATTTTCTTAATATATCGATTTATAAAAATTATGAATATATAATATTAAAATTAATGTTTATTATATTTTAAAGGAGTTATTATAGATATTAAATGAATAATAAAACCTCCTTAATATATTAAGGAGGTTTTATTATTCATTTATATTTTTATACTAAAATGGCTATCATCATTTTTAAATTCTATATAAAAATTATTTTTTTCATCTATATTTATCTTAGTTAAAGTTGCTTGTCCCAT
>JAFNXG010000054.1 GCA_017383505.1 Clostridium sp. | reverse complement strand
TGCTGGTGCATTTATTCAAGGTTCATCTATAGAATTATCTGCAGATGCTCCAATAAGAGAGCCATATATAGCTTATTTACAAGGCGGATTAACATTTGATCATGCTAAAATAGGTATTTTAATTTCTTTAAATAATATATTGTAATAATAAAAACGAAGATAGTATAAATATCTTCGTTTTTTACATACTTATAATATATTTTTTTATTTGTGATAAACTATAATATCAAGCGTATTATTTTAAATTTATAGCTTAATTAGTTAAATTACAACTTGTATATTTATTTATGTTTTTCACAATCAGTACTAACTTTTAAATCTAAGTCCCAAGCTAATTGTCCTGTTAATTCTTCATTTAAACTACAATTTGATTTAGTAGTTTCTTTTATAATTAAATTATTTTTTATGTCTTTATCTATATTTTCTATTAACTCATTCTTTAAGTTAATATACTCTGATTTAACAGCTGCTTTGTTACATATATAATCATTAGTACTTACTTCATCAACAATAGTCCCATCACTATCTTTAATTAAGTAATCATAATTATTAGGAATAACATATAATCTTTTATATCCTTTTTCGTCTCCTTTAACAAAAAATTGTAGAATTATATTTAATAAATCATCAGAGGATAATATTGAATTAGCAAATGACAGAGCATATAGATATAAATTAAATCCTAAATATATATTTAAGATAAGAGGGAATATAGAGAATAATATAAATGGCGTAATTAAGTTAATAATTAACATAATAGGATGTATATATTCATTCAATTCTGATGTTACTATTCTCTTATTATTAAAGAAAATTAGACTATTGTTTGTTTTTTTTAAAGGATTCTTATAAAACATACAATGAATAAATTCATGTGGGATTTGTATTAGATAAAAACTAATTAAATAAAATACTATTAGCTTTATAAAAACTATTTTAATATCTTCAATTGATTTATAACTAGCCAAATTATATCCAAAATTATAGCCGTAAGGAATCATAAGCAACACTCTTATAAGTAATCTTCTGTTTAAATACTTATATCTATCATATCCTTCAATAGGGCATATTATATTTTCACTATCACATTCCTCTATACCTCTAATAAATTTACCTAAATACATCCTCATATCATCACACACCTCAAACTAAAAATAAAAAAGAACCATACAATACATTGTATGATTCCTTAAATATTAGTATGTCCTGAACAGACCAACTAATTTCCCTAAAATTATGCAATCGTCAACTATAATAGCATCCATATTATCATTTTCAGGTTGTAATCTTATATGATTTTTTTCCTTATAAAACCTTTTTATAGTAGCTTCATTTTCAATTAATGCAACAACTATTTCACCGTTATTTGCCGTTTTACATTCTTCAATAATAGCTAAATCTCCGTCGAATATCCCAGCATTAATCATACTATCTCCACTTATGTTAAGCATAAATAATTCTTTATTATGTCTGATATAATCAAGTGGAATAGGGAATGTATCTTCTACATTTTCATTTGCTAGTATTGGTAAACCAGCAGTAACTTTCCCTATTATAGGTATATTAACCATTTCCTTTTTTAATGAATTATCTATTATTTCAAGAGCTCTTGGTTTAGTAGGATCTCTTCTTATTAATCCTTTACTTTCTAAACGCTTAAGATGTCCATGAACTGATGATGTAGACTTTAATCCTACAGCTTCGCAAATTTCTCTTACTGAAGGAGGGTATCCTTTGTTATCGGTGTAAGTTTTTAAGAATTCATAAATTTCATTTTGTTTTTCGCTTACTTCACGCATTTTCAACACCTCGCTTATTTAAATACATTATAACATATAGATATAATAATATCAAACTTATGTTCTTTATTATACAACAATATTTATCATTGAAATTTGACAGAATAGCTGATAAAATGATAAGGTTAATAGAAGTAGGTGGTGATTTTATGACTTATAAATATACTGAAGATGATTATTGTGATTTATTCTCAAAAAAGATTTGCGATAACTGTGGTAAATGTCTAGAAGAGGATGGTATTGATATTAGAGCCATCAATATTGACGATATATCTAAAACTGTTGAAGAAAATGCATTTATCGAAGAAGAGTTAAAAAATGCTTTAGAAGCTTTAAAAGAAGAGGAGTCTTCTGAAAATATTGAAGAAGAAGAGTTAACATTAGAGAACTATAATGATATTTTAAATAATTTAGATGATAATAGTGATTATGTAGATGCTTTCGATAATATTGTTTACTTTGATGAACTTGGAGTAGATAATGATATAGATCTAGAAGATTTAACTGAAGAAATCTATCCAGGTATAAGAAAATTAAAAAAGAACTAATATTAAAATTAAAAGAAACTCTTATTATTTTTGAGTTTCTTTTAATTTTATAGATGTTTTATTAATAATTTAATATTAAAATGCCATTTTTACGAGTGGTGAACATTCGTTCTTTTTCAGTTTTTTATATTAGATAGAGGATTGGCATTTACAGCTTCTCTTAGTGTTTCATCATCAATATGAGTATATATTTGAGTTGTAGATATATTTTCATGCCCTAATATACTTTGTAAACTTCTTATATCAACATTCCCATGTTTATACATTAACGTTGCCGCGGTATGTCTAAGCTTATGAGGTGTATATTTAGCATTTACTAGCCCAGCATTTTTGACATGTTTTTTTACCATCAGTTCTACAGTTCTTTTATTTATAGGAGTATTCCTAGATGATAAAAATAGATACTTTTTATTCTCTTCTGTAGCTCTAGAATCATCTCTTTTAGAAAGATAATTATGTATTGCTGAAATACAAGCATCATTCAAATAAACTGTACGCTCTTTGTTACCTTTTCCTATTATAGTTAGTGTATCTCCCTTGATTTTATCTATCTGTATGGAACATAATTCTGATAATCTCATTCCACAATTTAAAAATAAAGTTAATATACAATAATCTCTTAAATAATTACAATTATTAATATCTAAAGAGGAGAGTAGAGAAACACTTTCATCTAGGGTAAGGTATACTGGGTGTCTCTTATTTATTTTAGGGGAT
Organism: Clostridium sp.; assembly: GCA_017383505.1. GTDB lineage: Bacteria > Bacillota > Clostridia > Clostridiales > Clostridiaceae > Clostridium. Next base: position 10,561 of record JAFNXG010000054.1, on the reverse strand, counting down.
TCTAGCTCTGATGCAGGATTTGAATCTATAATCCTAGCTTTTTCTTGCAGATATTTAAAAAATGACTTAAAACTAGCAACTTTTCTTGCTCTCGCATAATTACCGTTATTTCTTTGTTTCTCTGCAAATGATAGAAAAGAATAAAGATCTGTTAATACTATTCCTTTTACAAAATCACTCCCTAAGTCATCTATAGGAATTTCTTCAAATTCAATATCATCTGGAATATAATATCCCTTATAAACTTTTAAATATTTAAATAATAAACATATATCTATTTTATATGCTTCAATTGTATTTTCTGATTTTCCTTTTATAGTTTCTAAATAATTTAAAAAATCTAAAATAACCTTTGGAGTCTTATTTTTTTCTTGAACCTCAATACCAAATCTATTTTTTATATTATTCATATATTTTTCTTCATCTTTAATAATTGAAGCTATATCAATTTTTTTACTCTTACTTTTCTGACTTTCTAAAGTGATTTTATCCATTTAAAGCCTCCTTTTATAAGATCTTTAATTAATTTCATTATATCATAGTGATTTTACTCTAACAATACATTTTATTTCGCTAAATGGTTATTTAGCGAAATAAATTTAAGGTATTTTTATGTATATTCTTAGTTTTTATACGGTTTTTTTATTATATATTTTGTTTTATTGTATTATATTCATATTTTATATAAACATTTTTTCGATTTTATATTATTCATTAATAAATACTTAATATACATTTTTAACTTATATATTTATTTGAATTTTTAAATAAAATAACAACTTCGATTATATTAAAAATTAAATTTAAACTTTTTCAACAAACCATTATTTATACATTTAAATAAAATTAAAATTTTAAATTTTATATAAATCGATTTCAAAAATTATATAAAAAAATAAAACGCATAATACGTTTTATTTTTCAATTTCTGTAATTTTAATAACTAAATCTGACTTTAATAATTCTGATTTAGAAAATCCTTTTCTAAAATATCTTATTTGCTTATACTTTTCTCCATTCATTTCAAAATCAAGAACATCTATACGATCACCACTATATATTATCGGTTCCTTTTGACCTTTTATTGTAATTTTAATTTTCATAACTTACTCCTTAGTAATATTTATATTTCTTAATATATATTATAGTATTAATTTTATAAATAAAAAAGGAAAAGTTTAAAACTAAACTTTTCCTTTTATTGATTATATTTTACTTTTTAAAAATTCCAAAAGGTTTTCCTACTGGTAAGAATTCTCTTCCGAAATGCTTATTTAAAACACAAGCACCTGAGCCATAGAATGACATTATTGCTATTAATAATTCAGCCCATGCAGCTAAACTATGAGAGAATCCTGACATAATACCAAATGAATCTAACGCTAATCCTATGAATAATAAATCAATTAAAACAAATATTATAAATAATACCTTGTTAGTTTCCATAGAACCAATTGTCATGAATGCAGTGAAAATTAAATATCCAAGGAATGCGAATCCTAATTGTTTAGGATCTGCAGCTTGAGCTAATTTTTCTCCAAACACTCCATTTTGTATTAACCAAGTGAATCCCATTGAATACCAGAAGAATGCATAAGCACCAAATGCTGTTGCACCAAATGTGTTATCATGTTTAAAATCATTAATACATGCAAATAATTGAGCTGTTGCACCTAAGAATATAGCCCATGGGAATACTAAAGAAACCCCTGATGTTAATCCTAATTTTAGAGATGATGCAACTAATGTAATTATAGCTAGTCCAAATAATCCTAATGCTGACGGATCAGCAGTAACTATTTTTATCTTTTTTGTGTTTTCCATACTCTCCTCCTAAGTAACCATTATTATGACCTAATAAAGGTTATCAGAAACTAACTATCTTGTCAACTTTTATATTCTATTTTGATTGTATTCTTCTATTTTCTTAGCTATTTCTTCTAAATATTCCTGACGTTCGTATTTTTCTAATAATTCCTCTTCTAATTTAGTCTTCTCTTGGTCTAACTCATTTAATAATCCATAGCTACTAGAATTCTTATTCATTTCTTCTTCTATCTCAGCTATTTTTATTTCTAGCCCTTCTATATCGCTATATATATTTTCAAACTCTTTTTGTTCCTTAAATGTAAACTTTGGTCTTTCATCTTTATTTCTTATATATTCTTTTTTCTTAACAGATTCTACCTTAGATTTACCCTCTTCTTTTTCCTTTAAGAACTTAATTTCTTTATTTATTAAATAATCACTATGATTTCCATTATAAATATTTATTAATCCATTAGATTCAAATGAGAAAATTTTATTACAAACTCTATCTAAGAAGTATCTATCATGAGAAACAACTATTACAACACCTATAAACTCATCAATAAAATCTTCTAAGATCTTTAATGTTTCTATATCAAGGTCATTAGTAGGCTCATCTAGTATAAGAATATTCGGTGCTTCCATAAGAACTCTTAAAAGATGTAATCTTCTTCTCTCTCCTCCCGATAACTTTTCTATCATTGTATATTGCATTGTACCATCAAATAAAAATCTTTCAGCTAATTGAGATGCACTTATTTTACTTCCATCTTCTGTTGGAATCCACTCTCCACCTTCTTTTATATAATCTATAGCCTTCATGGATAAATCCATATGAGAATCATCTTGAGTAAATGCTGCTATCTTTACAGTTTCTCCTACTTCTACATTACCCTTATCTGGCTTTATTGCACCTCTTATTATATTTAATAATGTTGTTTTCCCTACACCATTATCTCCTATTATCCCTATTCTATCTTCTTTTAAAATAGTATAGTTAAACTTTTCAATTAAGTTCTTTTCACCATAACTTTTATTTATTTCTTGTAGCTCAATTATCTTTTTACCTAATCTCGTTCCTATAAACGACATTTCTAAAGTTGGTCTTGGTGCTATATATTCTTGATTAACTAAATCATCAAATCTTTGAAGTCTAGCTTTTTGTTTAGTAGTTCTAGCCTTAGCCCCTCTTCTTACCCATTGCAATTCCTTAATAATTAGTTTTTGTCTCTTCTCTTCAGAAACAGATTCCATTTCTAATCTCTCTGCTTTTTTCTCCAGAAAAACACTATAGTTACCTTGATATTGATATATATTACCTCTATCTAGTTCTAATATTTTATTAGAAACTCTATCTAAGAAATATCTATCATGGGTAATCATTAATAAAGCACCTTTTCTACTATTTAGATACTCTTCTAACCATTCTATAGAGTCAGAGTCTAAATGGTTTGTAGGCTCATCTAATACTAATAATTCACAAGGTTTAATTAATGCTGAAGCTAGAAACACTCTTTTCTTTTGACCACCAGATAGCGATCCCATTTTCATGCTATAATCCTTTATTCCAAGCTTATTTAATATTACTTTTACTTCACTTTCTAAGTTCCATAAATTTAATGTATCTATCTTCTCTTGAATTTTAATTAGTTTATTATTATCCTCTTCATTAAATTCACTACTAGTTCTTTCAAGTAGCTCTTCATACTCCATTAATAGCTTCATTTCAGGAGTATCACCTTTAAATATCTGTTGAATAACAGTAGCTTCAGGATCAAATTCAGAGTTTTGTTCTAAATACTCTACTCTAACACCCTTTCCTTTAATTATGCTACCATCAAAAAACTCATCTCTTCCAGTAACTATTTTCAATAAAGTAGATTTTCCACTTCCATTTAATCCTATAAGACCTATTTTATCTCCATCATTTATCCCAAAAGACACATTATTTAATAATACTTTTTCACTATAAGTTTTGCTAACATTTTCAACATTTAATAAATTCATATCTTTCTCCTTAGCTTATTATATTATTCACTAATTTTATCACACTTTAACAATATAGTTCAAATTTAATAATAAATACTTTTACATACTTATCATCATTATCTTTTATTTAATACTTTTTGAATTCTTTGAACTTCATCACTCTTATTCATCCACCAATTTCTATACCATATAAATACTACTTCTCTAAACGAATCAATTAACTCCAATATTTTATTAAAATCCTCATATCCGAATATTTCTTTATTATTTATATATATAACCTTATCCTTATAATCTCTTCTGTTACTTTTAATATAAATAATAGAACCATCATCTTCATTTACTGTAATATTATAACCTATAGTTTTTAGCATTTTTAATATTTCCTTATCCAATCTATCACTAGAAAGTAAATTATTATCTTTACATGTATTTACTTCTTTATTTTCTAATTCTGATTGATGTACAATTAAATTAAATCTCTTCTCAATTTCATCTTTATAAATTTTATAATTATCATAACTTAAAACTACTATAGGAAATAACTTTAATAGATATTCTATATTTTCAGGATTATATCGTTCATCACTTAGCTTACTAATATCCATTTCATCATATTTGATTTTTTTATTTTTAATACTAGTAATAAACGACTCATTGCATACCTTTTTAGCAACATCTATAAGCATTTCACAATACATTTTTAAAGCTTTATTTAACTTTATAAGCTTATCAGGTATATTATTATAATTTTCTATTACCTCTATTTTTTCATTTTCTAGATTTTCTATTTCTTTATATAAATAATACTTTGGTATAAATTCTAATACATTTCTTATCTTTCCCTTTTTCTCTATATTTTCATATATATAATCAATCAATTCAAAAGCTGTTTTATCCAAAGATTCAATAGTTCCTTTTAAAATTAAAAATTCTTTATATCTAGTTAAAGTTTCTTTAATAGAATAAATATAATTATATAACTCCTCTTCATTTATAATTTTATTGTTTATTTCCTCTAAAACTTCTTCCTTGTATACTTTATTTAAAAAAGAAAAAGATTTAGAAAATAACTGCAAATTCTCTATGTTCTCTATATATTGATTATATATAATATTCTCTTTTTCTTTATACATTGTATAACTTTTATTATTATTATTAGTTATATTTCTATACCTCTTCAAATTAAATATATCATACCATCTAATAAGCTCTATATTTTCAATTATTTTATTATTATGTTTATAATTTATATTTCTAACTATATCTCTAAGTTCATCACTATCATATTTCTTATAATAAATTTCTTCGCTTTCAAAATCACTAGTATATTCATTAATATAAATTGGTGGCATAAATGCAAACTTATTATTTAAAACACTACTTAACTTATTTATAACATAATTTATATATTTCATTTCAACATTATCTTTTATAATGCTAAACTTCTTATTATTACTAAATTTTTTATATTTAATAAATGCCTCTACATATTTATTATTAATTAAAAGTTCAACTTTATCATTTATAATAAACTTCTCATTTTCTATAATAGAAGGACATTTACACAATATAGGATAATACTCAAAGCAATCATCTTTAAACTCCATACTTTTACTAGTAATTGAATATAAATCATTTAATGAATATCCATTTTCACCTTTATTATTAAATGCAAAAAAAATACTAATAATATCTTCTAAACCATTAGTTATTTTCCTTTTTAAAACAGTTAACTTCTGTTTATTCACAGCGTGGCACTTATTATTGTTTTCAATATCATGAAATATTTCTCTAAGCGTTATATCATTAAACTTATTTAAAATAAAATCATTTAAGTATTCAATTAAATAATTCAAATTATCATTTTTCTTAATAATAACGATACTTTTATTATCTATCAGATTGTAAATAATATTATTAAAAGTATCGTTGTTTAATATAAGATTATAAATACCGTTCATTCTAATATTCTCCTTACAATACTATTAATATAACATATGATTTCTAAATTAAATCAATTACTATTCTATAGAATTTATAAAGGCTCCCATTAGGAAAGTTTTTACCTAATGGGAGCCTTATTATATAAGTTTATACAGTAATTTCGCTCTTTATGTCTATAGCATCCTTATTTTCTTTTATAATAGGATTAACATATTCATCAATAAACTCAACAACTTGACTTGGAGCTCTTCCAACAAACTTTTGAGGATCTATAATTGATAAAATTTCATCCTTACTTAAGTTAAATGAGTCATCAGCAATTATTCTTTCAATTAAATCATTATTTAACCCTTCACCTTTTACTCTTTGAGATGCAGCCATAGAATGAATTCTTACTCTTTCGTGTAACTCTTGTCTATCTCCACCCTTTTTAACAGATTCCATTATTATATTTTCTGTAGCCATAAAAGGTAATTCATTATTAACATGAGCAGCTATTACTTTTTCATATACCACCATATTTTCAGCTATGTTTATATATAAATTTAACACACCATCTAATGCTAAAAATGCTTCAGCAACTGATATTCTCTTATTAGCAGAGTCATCTAAAGTTCTTTCAAACCATTGAGTAGATGCAGTTATAGCTGGATTTAATGCATTTACAATAACAGTTCTTGATAATGCACCTATTCTTTCACTTCTCATTGGATTTCTCTTATAAGCCATTGCAGATGATCCTATTTGGTTCTTTTCAAAAGGTTCTTCTACTTCTTTCATACTTTGTAATAATCTTAAATCATTACTAAACTTATATGCACTTTGTGCAACTTCTGATAGTGTATTTAAAACTATTGAATCAACTTTTCTTGGATAAGTTTGCCCTGTTACTCCATAACTTTTATTAAATCCCATCTTTTCAGCTACATATGTATCTAGTGCTTTAACTTTGCTTTCATCATCTTCAAATAAATTCATAAAGCTAGCTTGTGTTCCTGTTGTTCCTTTTACTCCTCTTAATTTCAGCTTAGTTAATAAAAAGTCTATATTTTCTATATCTAAAACTAAATCTTGCATCCATAATGATGCTCTTTTTCCTACTGTAGTTAATTGAGCTGGTTGAAAATGAGTAAATCCTAAAGTAGGCATATCTTTATATTTCATTGCAAAATTTGAAAGATGATATAATACAGTTGTTATCTTCTTCTTAACTAATAATAAAGCATCTCTCATTATTATTATATCCGTATTATCACCAACATAACAGCTAGTAGCTCCTAAATGAATTATCCCTTTTGCATTTGGACATTGTAATCCATAAGCATAAACATGACTCATAACATCATGTCTTACTTCTTTTTCTCTTTTTATCGCTTCTTCGTAGTTTATATTATCTATATTAGATTTTAATTCATTAATTTGCTCATCTGTAATATTTAAACCTAATTCTTTTTCACCTTCTGCTAAAGCAACCCAAAGTTTTCTCCAAGTAGAAAATTTCATATCATCAGAAAATATATAACTCATTTCCTTTGATGCATATCTCGAATTTAATGGTGAATTGTATAAGTTTTTCATATAATACCTCCGAATATTTTAAAATATTTTATTTATATAATTCGCATTATATCACACTTTTATTTATTTTGTTAGTTATAATTTCAAAAAAATATTCATATTATTTTATATAATATATGAAACGGAGGAATTATTATGTGTAAACTAAATTTTTTTGATAAACTATCGGTATTTTTGGTTTTAATTAGTGCTCTTAATTGGGGTAGTATAGGACTATTTAATATTAACTTTCTTTTTACATTATTAGGAGATTCAACAATTATTCTTAGATGTATTTATATTCTAATTTTAATATGTGCCTTAGATTTAATATCTTTACCATTTAGATGTAATATTTTTAAATCATTAAATGATATTTAGTAACTACATATAGCATAAATAGATAAATAAAAAAAGTGCATAAATGCACTTTTTTTATTTATCTTATTCTTCTAAGTTTGCAATTAAGTTAGCAATTTCTTCAGCTGCTAAAGCTTCATCATCACCGCTAGCTGTAACTGTGATGTTAGCTCCTTTAGTAACACCTAAAGATAAAACACCGATTAAGCTCTTAACGTTAGCTTTCTTTCCGTTGAACTCAATGCTTACATCTGATTTGAAAGCTGAAGCTTTCTTAACTAATAAAGTCGCTGGTCTTGCATGTAAACCAGTTCCATTGTTTACTACAACTTCTTTAGATACCATAAAACACACCTCTTTACGTATAATAATATTATATATCTAACGATTACATTATATAACGTATTTTTAATAATTTCAATACTAAATTACTTTTTAATAAAAAAGTCGAACTTTTTTTACTCTTAAATATGTTTTTTTATTTCTTATCTTGGCTGAACTATTAATTTTATGGCAGTTCTTTCTTCACCATCAATTTCAATATCTGTAAAGGCAGGTACACATATTATATCTCTACCACTTGGTGCTACAAATCCTCTTGCAATTGCTATAGCCTTTACTGCTTGATTTATTGCACCTGCACCTACTGCTTGTACTTCCACGATATTCTTTTCTTTTATTATTGCTGCTAATGCACCTGCCACTGAATTTGGATTAGATTTTGTTGATACTTTTAATACTTCCATTTATATTTCTACCTCCCAATTTAAAATCGTTTACATTTAGTAACTTATAATTACTTATATGATTATATATTCTACAAAATACTTATTTTCCCTTCTTTTATTTTAATAAAATAAAAAAACATTTTGTATTTTATACAAAATGTTTTTTTGTTTATTTAGCAAAATCCACAGCTCTTATTTCTCTTATTACATTAATTTTTATTTGCCCTGGATACTCTAATTGTTCTTCAACACTCTTAGCTAAATTACGTGCTAATTCAATAGAACCAGCATCGTCTAATTGTTCTGGTTTAACCATTATTCTAATTTCTCTTCCAGCTTGAATGGCATATGACTTATCTACGCCCTCATAAGAATTTGCAATTTCTTCAAGCTTCTCTAACCTTTTTATATAAGCTTCTAATGTTTCCCTTCTTGCTCCAGGTCTTGCTGCTGATATTGCATCAGCTGCTTGAACTAAAACAGCTTCTAAAGACATCATTTCTACATCACCATGATGAGCTGCAATAGCATTAACTACTAAAGGTGATTCATGATATTTTTTAGCAAAATCTCCTCCAATTAAAGCATGAGGTCCTTCTTGCTCTTGATCTATTGCTTTACCTATATCATGCAATAAACCTGCTCTTTTAGCTAAGTTTACATCAAGTCCTAACTCTGAAGCCATTACACTTGCTAAGTATGCAACTTCTATTGAATGCTTTAATACATTTTGACCATAGCTAGTTCTATACTTTAATCTTCCTAAAAGTCTTATAATTTCAGGATGTAAACCATGTACTCCTGTTTCTAAAGCCGCTTGCTCGCCTTCTTCTTTAATATCATTTTCAACATCTTTTTTGGCTCTTTCAACCATTTCTTCAATTCTAGCTGGATGTATTCTTCCATCTACAATTAATTTTTCAAGTGCTATTCTAGCTACTTCTCTTCTTATAGGATCGAAGCTAGATAAAATAACCGCTTCAGGAGTATCATCAATTATTAAATCTACTCCAGTTAATGTTTCGAGCGTTCTTATATTTCTTCCTTCTCTTCCAATAATTCTGCCTTTCATCTCATCATTTGGTAATGCAACTACATGAACTGTTGTTTCAGATACATGATCAGCTGCACATCTTTGAATTGCAGTAGTTATAATCTCTCTTGATTTCTTATCAGCCTCTTCTTTAGCTTTTGACTCTATGTCTTTAATTAGTAAAGCTGCTTCATAAGAAACTTCTTTTCTAACTTCTCCAAGAAGAATCTCTTTAGCCTCTTCGGCTGTTAAAGTTGAAATTCTTTCTAATTCTTCTCTTCTTTTTACATATAACTGCTGAATATCTTCTTCCATTTGATCAATTTCTTGCAATCTCTTATTGATAGTTTCTTCTTTCTTTTCTAAAAGATCACTCTTTTTGTCTAAAGACTCTTCTCTTTGAAGAATTCTTCTTTCAAGCCTTTGAATTTCATTTCTTCTCTCACGAGAATCTCTGTCTAAATCATTTCTTAGTCTGTGAACTTCTTCTTTAGCTTCTAAAATAGCTTCCTTTTTAGTAGCTTCTGCTTCCCTTTTAGCTTTTTCAACTAATTCTTTAGCGTTATTTTCTAAAATTGAAACTTTATTTAGTGTGGCTTTTTGTATTGCTTTATATACGATAAACCCGAATATTATCAATACTACAATATCAACCAATATAATTGGTAATATCTTATCCAAACTAACACCTCCTCGCATAAATCTCTATATATATTTTAATAGAGAACGTCTAGGTGTCATATTATTCTCACTGTCCTATGAATATGATAAACCAGTATTTGTTATTATTTTATCTTAAAAACAAAATTATGTCAAGATTAGTTGATTGTTATATTCATTTAAGAATCTGTATCTATAAATTCTGTTTTTAATTTAATATTCTTAATAAAATAATAAAGAGCTATAATTATATAGCTCTTTACATATATATATCATTTTTTACTATTCACCTTTATTAGTTTTTTTAACTTTCTTATCTTCCATTAAAGGCAATTCATACTTTTCTCTTATTTTATTTTCTATTTCTAATGCCACTTCAGGATTATCTCTTAAGTATACCTTAGCATTTTCTCTACCTTGTCCTAATCTTATATCTCCATAAGAGAACCAAGCTCCACTTTTTTGAACTATATTTTCT